>JAKSHU010000052.1 GCA_024399175.1 archaeon | reverse complement strand
TCCGAACTCCCGCTGACCCGTATCAGTTATTGCATTTGTTTTTCCCGTTCCCAGTGATCCCGTTTGAGACTATCCAGAAAAACATCAAGCCCTGTGTCCTTGAGCACGGCATCCACGATGATCTTGTGCCCCAAGGTCATCGTAACATTGTCGTTAGGTCCTGGTATCTTTGCATGTATCCTTGTTCTGAAGCGGACCAAAGTTCATCCTTTTCCCGTTGACACAACAGACCGTAAGGACGTACTTTTTATGATGGACGAAACACCTAGGATGGATAGCCTTCGGCCTGTTTGTGTATCGCAACTAAAACACATCGAAAGGCAGCTTTTATCTTTGCTGGCTATTTTGGAAAATTAAGTCATTCCCTAGTGCCAGTTACCCAATAACTGGCAACCTCAAGTTCTCAATAGCGGACCCGATGCAGTATTCCGATGACGAGACACGTGATCCGCGCCCGCGCTGGCGCATCCTGTGGAAGTGCATCGTCATCGGACTTCTTTCCGGACTTGCCGTCTCCCTCTACAGGCTCTTCTTAAGTCAGTCCAACTCCCTCGCCCACCAGATATTCACCTTTCTCGGGGAGAATCCCCTGTTCATCCCCGTATGGATCATCCTCGCTGTACTGGCGGGATTCGGCATCCAGCTGCTTCTGAGAAAGGTGCCCGAGGTGACCGGAAGCGGAATCCCCCAGGTCAAGGGAAACATACGTCTGGGTCATCGGATGAGAGGGATCCCGATCCTCATGGGCAGGTTCATGGAGGTGTCATGGGAGCCATCTTCGGACTCTCGGTTGGAAGGGAGGGTCCCTCCGTCCACGTGGGTGCCTCCGCCGCCCAGCCTGTGGCGAGGAGGATCGCCGATGACGAGCTGGAGGAGCGCATACTCATAACGAGCGGAGCCGCGGCGGGACTCTCGGCCGCCTTCAGTGCACCCATCTCCGCTATGGTGTTCGCCCTGGAGGAGATCCACCACAGCTTCTCCGAGTACGTGCTCATCGCCGGTCTCGCCTCTGCCGTGGCCGCCGACATCGTCGCCAGCCTGATGTTCGGCACCGTACCCGTCCTGGACTTCATGCCGGTACCCGACTTCGGTCTCGAGATCTATGTCTGGATCATTCCCTGCGGTGTCATGGCGGGAGGTCTGGGATGTCTGATGAACCGTTCGTACATCGGTGTCAGGGACCTCTTCAGGAGGATCCCCGTGAGGTACGTCCTTCCCGTGGCCTTCCTCATCGCGCTTCCCGTCGGACTCTTCATGCCCGACGCCATAGGCGGAGGGGAGGACCTGGTGGCACTGGCGGAGAAGGCCGAGGTCGGTCTTCTGTTCATCACGACCCTTCTCGTCGTCAAGCTAGTTTTCAGCTGCACCAGCTTCGGAAGCGGTGTGCCCGGGGGAATCTTCATGCCGATCCTGGCCATCGGGGCCCTCGGCGGTTCCGCCCTGGGGCTCGTGATGGTCGAGTTCGGGATGCCGGAGCAGTATGTCTGCAACTGCGTGGTGCTCTGCATGGCCGGTGCCCTGGCCTCCTCCCTGAGGACCCCCGTCACAGCCGTCCTCCTGGTGACCGAGATGACCGCATCCCTCGTGCACCTGCTGCCGCTTGCCATCTGCGTCCTCGTCGCTTATGCCGTCTCCGGTCTGCTGAGGACCCGTCCGATCTACCGTCTGCTGCTCACGGACCTTGTCGAGAGGAATCCGAGGATCACCGAGGAATCGGGAAAGAAACTGTCCCAGCTCATCAGGGAGAACAGCGACTCGGAGTGAGATCCTCCGTTATCAGAGGTCCGCCGGGCGGTGCACGTCGATGGCGCCGGTGACGGTGTTGTACTCCCAGCACTCGTCGAAGATGTCCGTCAGTTTCGGTGCGAAGACGAAGTTGCCGATCGATACGCTGTGGAACCTGCATCCGTGCTCCCTGGCGGAGTCCATGTCGCTTCTGAGAAAATCGAACGAGTTCGGAGGCACCACGAAGTCGGAGATGACCACGATGTCGGCGAGCCTGTATTCCTCGGTCAGGGTGGTCCTCACCGCCAGCTCCATCGCGGGTCTGATGTCGGTTCCTCCGTGGAAGCTTCCGCCCATGAATCTCAGGAGTTCGGGGAATCCTCTCGGGGGCGTGAGGTCGAGGGTCTCCGTTCCGACGCTGAAGTTGATCATGAAGCAGCTCCTGCCCTCGTTCATCGCCCTCATCGCCACGTAGAATGCGAACGCCTTGGCGATGCGTTCGGGAGTCCCGTTCATCGAGCCGCTGGTGTCCATGCAGAACACGATCGGTCCTCTCGCCGTCTCCTTCTCCGTCCTTCTGGCGTTCATGACATAGTCACTCTCCACCGACGCGTTGCCCTGCTTGGAGAAGCACAGCAGTCTGTTCTCGATGAATCTCTGGTTGAAGAGCACCTCGAGGTCCGGATCCCTCAGGAGCATGAGCTCCGAGGGCAGGACGTCCTCGATGCTGTGCCCCAGTTCCAGACCGATTATCTCCTCGGACGAGCTGCAGTCGGGGATGTATGTCCTCGTCCCCACGGGCAGCTCCTCCTCGGATTCCCCGTCGATCTCGAAGGAGCACATCCTTCCCAGGGTCTCGCAGATGTGTCTGACGTTGGGGTCGTCCCTGAACGTGTCCGCCCACCTCTCGAGGGTCTCCGCCTCCGAGGGGGTGACGGCGTTCTCGGTCAGGTCCCAGAGGACACCAGTGCCGATGCCCAGTGATTCCGTGGCCTTCCTGGCGGTCCCTATGAGCCCCAGCCCCCCCTCGCGGGAGTCCGCCAGCTCGTTTCTCCGTCTCTCGATGACCTCCATCGTCCATTCGGCCCTTCTCCTCTCCAGCTCCTCGCTCCATTCGGAGACGATTCTCTCGTGCACGGCGGGAAGCTCCTCCTCGGATGCCTTCCCGAGGGATTCCGTCAGTTCCGCGGCCGCTCCCTCATCGACCTTGGAGAGACGCGAGAGGTCCTCCCGCAGCGACTCCCTGTCCGATACGCCCTTCGCGAGGTCCCTCTCGGAGTTCTCCAGCTCCCTGAGTTCCTCCTTTATGGGGAGGTTCTGTTCGAGCCTTCTTCCGGTCTCCCTCTCCCAGCGGTCGAAACGTGTGGAGAAGAGGTTGTCCAGCTCCCTGCCTGCGAGGAGTGGATGTCTCTCCGCCAGGATCCTCCTGCCCTCCTCGGCGGCCTCTCTGACGAGCTCGCTGTCAGTTCTCATAGTCGTCGATGAGTCTCACGAGTTCGTCGATTCTCGTCTCCTGCCCGGAGAGTGCCCTGACCTGCGCGTCAAGGTGGTCGAGCACCACCTTCCAGTCGGACATCGGAGTGAAGATCAGTTCCCTGTCCGCACCGCTCCTCTCGTCCTCGGCGACCTTCCTCAGGGACATCAGGTCCTCTCTCGCGTTGGCGAGTGATCTGCGGTAGGTGTCGATGGTGCTCCGGGGAATGGCCTCCAGGTCCCCGAGCATCACGGGCACCTTGGCGACCGCACCGCTCTGGGTGAACCTGATGGTGGCGGTGTTGTCCGCAACCTCCTGCACCTGGAACTGCACGGGCAGCCTGTCGGAGTCCCAGGCCTGGTAGATGCCGCCGATGCGCTTGGGTCCGTAGGGGACGAATACCTCTCTCGGCGACCACGAGGGTCCGATGCCCGCGGTGGTGGCGTAGCATCCGAGACCGTTGATTATGGTCGGTTCCCGGGGGGCCTTCGGTGCGTTCTCGAACAGGTCCCTGACCTCCTTCGAGAGACGCACGAGGTTCTCCTGCCAGGATCCGATCCTGTCCGCGACCTCCGAGATGTGCTCCACCAGAACCCTGTCTATGATGCGGGAGACGACGGGACGGTTCTCGTCGGAGGACCACAGGCAGTACTTGAGGATGGGGATGTCGACGGGATCCACCGCCTGCCTTCCGCAGAGATGGGCGGCGGTCTTCAGGATCCGGACTGAATTCAGCCATCTCCTGTCGGATACGTAGAGCCTGACACGTCCGTCACCGGAGGATTCCTCGGAGATGGCCTCCCTGATGGCGTGGATCATCTCCATCGCCTCGGGGGACACAGTGACGACATCGGACATGGTGATGATGTCGCTCCAGACCTTCTCCGAAATGGTCTCGGTGATCACGCAGTCCGCCTTGGCTGAACCGGACGAGAGGAGGGCCTCGAAGGATCCTCTCTCCTCCAACGGGTTGACGGGTAGCCTCATGATGAATCTGTCGTAGAGCGCGTCGAGTCCGCTGCTGGCGGCCGGAAACTCGTTGCTGGCACTGATGATCGCCTTCAGCGGGACGGTGGTGATCTCCGTGCCGTTCCTGAACCTTCTCTCGTTGATGATGGTCAGCAGCGTGTTCAGAATGGCGGGGCTGGACTTCCAGATCTCGTCGAGGAAGGCGATGTCCGCGGAAGGGAGGTAGTGCTCGGTCATCCTGACGTAGTTGTCGTTCTTCAGCTCGGAGATGCTCACGGGACCGAACACCTCCTCGGGGGTGCTGAACCTCTGCATCAGGTACTCGAAGTACTTCGAGTCGGAGAAGATGCCGGACAGTCTGCGGGCTATGAGGCTCTTCGCGGTGCCGGGGGGACCGTAGAGGAAGACCGACTGCCCGGAGAGCACGGCCAGGAGGGACAGTGCCACGGCGTCCCTCCTCTCGTAGAGTCCCTCGTTGAGTTCGTCAAGGGTCCTCGACACCCATTTCCCGAGATCCGTCGGTCTGTCCGTCATTCCGCCATTGGTCATGCCCCTGAGAAGGCCCTCGGACATTTTATGCTCTTCCATGAAGTTCGGTGATCAATAGTTGGTTGTATCAACCAACTATTATAATCCTGTCAGCGATATCCCTCCGATGTCTCTTATTGAAGCTTCCGAAGTGCGTTTCTCCTACGATGAGGGAAAGATCATCCTGGACGGGGTCGACATACACATCGTTCCCGGCGAGATCCTGGGGATCCTCGGACCCAACGGCTGCGGAAAGACCACCCTGATAAAGTGCCTCAACAAGATCCACGAGCCCCAGCAGGGTCACATCGTGCTGCTCGGAGAGGATCTCAAGGAGCTCACGTACAGGCAGGTGGCCCAGAAGGTGGGCTACGTGCCCCAGAACTCCGTCGACGAGCTCAGTGCCCCCAACGTCTTCGACGTGGTCCTCATGGGTCGCATGCCCCACACGACCTGGCATTGCTCCGAGGAGGACGAGCAGAAGGTCTGGGAGATCATGGAGGAGCTGGACGTCGCACACCTGGCATCGCAGGGATTCAACGAGCTCAGCAGCGGTCAGTCCCAGCGCGTTCTCATGGCGAGGGCCATCGCGCAGGAGGCACGCATCATGCTCCTGGACGAGCCCACCTCCAACCTCGACATCAAGTACCAGCTCGAGGTCATGAATATGGTCTCCAAGATCGTCGCCGAACGTGGGGTGAGCGCCGTCGCCATCATCCACGACCTTGACCTCGCCCTGCGCTACTGCGACAGGGTGCTCCTGCTCCACGACGGCAAGGTCCACGCATTCGGTCCCGCCGAGGAGGTCCTGACCAAGGAGAACATCCGCACGGTGTACAATGTTGATGCCGAGGTCGTGGAGATGTTCGGTCGCAGGAGGATCGTCATCCTCGACAATATTCCGGAAAACTGAATTGTTGTGGTTTTTTCCTTCCGGGAGCCTTTCCCGGAAGGTGTTCTCCCGTTAGACGGGAGTGTTGGCCCTCTTGATGAAGAGGAGGTAGATGAGCACCGGTGCTCCGATGAGTGCCGTTATCGCTCCGACGGGCAGAAGGATCGGGTCGAGTGCCATCTTCGCGATGTAGTCCGCGAACACGAGCAGGGTGGCTCCGGTCACCGCGGATGCCGGCAGAAGATATCTGAGGTCGTTTCCGACGAGTTTTCTCGAGATGTGGGGGGACAGCAGACAAATGAATCCGATGGGTCCCGTGAACGAGATGATCACGGCGGTGCTGAGACACACCACTCCCACGACCGCCAGACGTGTGATGTTGACGTTCACTCCGAGCGACTTCGCGGAGTCGTCACCCATCCTCATGATGTTGAGGTTGCGGGAGACGATCATCGAGAACGCGAAGAGTAGAAGCGCGGTGATGGCCGCATAGGGGATCTGGGAGAGGGACACCGAGTTGAGGTCTCCGACCGACCAGAACACGACGTCCTTGACGGCGTCGGAGTCTCCGAAATACTGGGACAGCGTGTTGCAGGCGCTGAACATGTATGAAATCGCGACTCCTCCGAGGACCATAGTGGTGGGGGTGACCTTCCTGTTGGTGGCCGCGACGAAGATGATTGCCGCAGGGATCATCGAGCAGAGGAACGCGTTGGCTATGAGTCCGTATGTCCCGGGGATGAGGGAGATGCCGAACACGAAGTAGAGTGTCGCACCGAAACCCGCTCCGGACGATATTCCGAGAGTGTAGGGGGTCGCCAGGGGATTCCTGAACAGGGTCTGCATCAGGGCTCCTCCGAGGGCGAGGATGACTCCCGCGAAGACAGCCATCAGGACACGGGGTCCGCGGATGTGGTTCACGATGAACGTGTAGGCCGGCTGGATGTCGAAGGTGCCGGGGAAGATGTCGTTGAGCAGGATCTGGTAGGTGGTGATGATCGAGATGGATGTGGATCCCTGGGTGACCGAGTAGCCCGCCGCGACGATGACGACTGCCAGAAGACCCAGCATGAACAGTATCCTGGTGCTTCTGGACTTCAGGATCTTGCGTTTCTCCAGCTCGATCTCCTGTTTGCGATGTGAGAACTGTGTGGGTACGTCCATGGTATCAGAGGTTGTGGCCCGGGGTCGCCCCCGGTAATGGGTTTAGTACTGGTAGTAGAACACACCGTTCTTGGACAGGTCGTAGTTGTATCCCAGCATGTCCAGGTAGCTCTGGTGGATCTTCTGCATGTCGAAGTCCTGGAAGAGGTCGGGATGCAGGATGATCGCCATGTAGGCGGAGAGGAGAAGTCCTCCGGCCGCGTTGTTCCTGTAGTCGCTGTTGGTGATGTAACACTGGTTGTCCTTCAGGTTGCTGAAGAGTCCGATCTCGTTGAGGGCCATCTGCTGGTTCTTGAACTGGGTGTTGTCGTTGCAGAGGTATCCCTGTGCGGGGACTGCCTCGACGACGAGTCCGTTGCCCTGGTACTTGACAGAGTGACAGAAGAGGTAGTCGTACTTGACCTCGGGATCGGCGAAATAGTCGATGCTGACCTGGTAGCTGTTGGCCTGGCTGGAGGAGTAGGAGCTGAGGTTCTTGATGGAATCCACGAGATTCTTTCCTCCCGCGAGCTCGGTGGCCTCGTAGCAGGGGTCGGTGTCGGTGTAGACACGGAGGGTCTTGTTGGAGTCACCGGTGGTGATGTAGTGTGCGTACATCGTGTAGAGGACGGTGGGCTTGTCCTTGTCGGCGAGGTTCTTGGTCTTCTCGTGGATGGAGTCGTAGAGGTCGACGATCCAGCGGACATACTTCTCGGAGGTGGCGGTGTCGTTGAAGAGATATCCTGCAAGAAGGACTCCCTTGACACATCCGCTTGCGTAGATGTTGTCCGCATCGAAGGTGTTCATGTTGAGGCTGAAGACCTCGGCGTTGGTCTGTCCGCTGTCCCTCTTCTTCATGACGCTGTCGGTGAATGTCATCCAGATGTCGGGGTTCATTCCTGCGACGAGGTCGTAGTTGGGTGCGGAGTTGCTGTTCATGTTGACGACTTTGGCCCTCTTCTCGGGGGACATGTTCATCAGGTAGTGGTCGGCAAGGAGGTAGGGAGCGTTGTCGACCGCGACAATCTTGTCCTGGAGTCCGAACAGGGAGAGGATCTCCGCGTTGGGGAGGTACTCGGAGGCGATCCTGTCGATCTTGGTGGGGCACTTGGAGACGTGTCCGTATCCGTCGATGAAGTGGATGTACTTGGCGGACCTGTCGATGACGGACTTGAGGTAGTCCACATCCTCCTTGGTGACCTTTCCATCGTGGTTGGCGTCTGCGAGGAAGTGGGATTCCTTCTTATCAGCGTCGGTGACCTTGATGAGGTCCTTCTCGGTGATCTTGTTGTCCACGAAATCCTGGATGATCTTCACGTCTTCGTTGTCGAGCCTGTAGTCTCCGTTGGCGTTTCCGAAGATCTCCAGATATACGTTGTGGCCGACGATGTCGATGGGCTTGTCCTTGTCGCCATTGTTGTTGTTGGTGACGACGAATGCGACAGTTGCCCCAGCGGCAACGACAATCACCACAGCGAGTATGGCGAGAATCTTTTTGTCCATTTTATTCACTTGGATGTTAAATCCAATGTCGAAATAGTCTCCATCGGTATAAAAGAATTCTGACTAATTGGACGATTTTGCTAAAAAACCGGGCGAAACTTCGACAACAGATACACCTTTTCAGCCCCAGAGATGTATGTTTCCTTCAAATTGTAGACGATTGTCGAATGTGTCGCACGGGACAACCCTAAGAACGAGGTTTGATGTTGGACGTGCGAGGTTATCAGTTGAACGACCGTCAGAGGAAGGTGCTGGCAATTCACGACATATCGTGCATGGGTAAATGCTCGCTCACCGTGGCCATACCCATCATCTCCGCCACAGGGCTGGAGGTCCCCGTCCTTCCGACCGCCGTGCTCTCCACGCAAACCAGCGGTTTCGAGGGATACTCCTTCCGCGACCTCACCGATGACATGGTCCTCACGCTCGAGCACTGGAAGAGTCTCGGCGTGACCTTCGACGGCATATACACGGGTTTTCTGGGATCCGACAGGCAGATAGACATAGTCTGCCGCATCATCGACGAGCTCGCACCCGAGGCGAAGGTGTTCATCGACCCCGTGATGGGGGATGACGGAAAACTCTACGACATCTTCGGCGAGGATTTCCCCGACAAGATGAAGAAGCTGGTCTCCAGAGCTGACTTCATATCCCCAAATATAACCGAGGCGATGCTCCTTCTTGGAAAGGAGTACCCCACAGGTCCTCTCAGCCGCCGTTTCGTCGAGAGCACCCTCCGGGAGCTCTCCGCCCTCGGGCCTCGCAAGGTCATCCTGACCGGGGTGTACTTCGACCGCTACAACCTCGGCGCGGCCTCCTACGACGCCGACACCGACGAGATCTCATACTACTTCTCCAAGAGGATCCCCGGAACCTACTACGGCACCGGGGACATATTCTGCTCCACCACCGTGGCAGGCATAATGAACGGTCTCCCGATGGCCAAGGCCCTCTCCGTCGCCGTCGACTTCACGCAGAGGAGCATCGAGAGGACCTACGCGGCCAGGACCGACGTCCGCTACGGCGTCAACTTCGAGGAGGGCATCCCCAAGATGCTCGATGACATGTCGCTGGGTCATCTGTCCTACAAGATCTGAGCCTCATGAATGGACACATTCGTGCAATCGGTTCGAAATTGTGACCAATCGACGTAGATATCTTTTAAGGTGCATTGCCTATCATCATCTTTTGGTTGAATCCGGGCCGATCCCGTCCCCCATTGCTCTGTGATCGGTCCGGCACCATGAGTCGATAACAATGCAGAACGACAGATATCAGCTTAACAAGGACCTTGCAGAGATGCTCAAGGGCGGAGTCATCATGGACGTCACCACCCCCGAGCAGGCACACATCGCGGAGAAGGCCGGGGCGGCCGCCGTCATGGCGCTCGAGCGCATCCCCGCCGACATCCGCGCCGCAGGAGGGGTCTCCCGCATGAGCGATCCCAAGATGATCAAGGGAATCCAGGAGGCCGTCTCCATCCCTGTCATGGCCAAGGTCCGCATCGGTCACTTCGTCGAGGCGCAGATCCTCGAGGCCCTCGAGATCGACTACATCGACGAGTCCGAGGTCCTCACTCCCGCCGATGACATCTACCACATCGACAAGACCCAGTTCAAGGTCCCCTTCGTCTGCGGTGCCAGGAACCTCGGCGAGGCCCTCAGGAGGATCTCCGAGGGAGCATCCATGATCAGGACCAAGGGGGAGCCCGGAACCGGTGACGTCGTCCAGGCCGTGTCCCACAGGCGGGCCATGCA
>JAKSHU010000051.1 GCA_024399175.1 archaeon | reverse complement strand
AAATAAGATGACCGCCCGTTCCGGAAAGGTCGCACCAGCACCGTGGAGACGGTGAACCGGACCCAGAAACGCACGTGGATAGCCGAGGCTATGCAAAGATTATAAAAAACGCACAGAGATGAAGGCTGTGCGAGCTCAATTTTAATGGAATAATTGGAGTCGGGGGAGGGAGTCGAACCCCCATATGCGGATCTGCAGTCCGCCACATAGCCGCTGTGTTACCCCGACGGTTAATCATGTGTATTTGCGATTCCTATTAAACGGTTTCGTATCCATCCTCCTTGGATGTTTACGCAAACCTTTGATTTTGAAGAAAAGAGTAGAAAGTGTGGGGTGGCCGCAGGTGCGACCACCCTTGAAGGGTTTAGATTCACTCCGCGTCAGCGGTGTTGTCGTCGAGGAGGTATCTCCAGACGGCCCAGGCGAGGACTCCACCGATGATGGGGGCGACGATGAAGATCCAGACGTCGGCGAGGTGGTGGGTGGAGAAGATAGCCATGGCGATGGACCTGGCGGGGTTGACGGAGGTTCCGGTGATGTTCATGCTGGCGATGTGCACCATGGTGAGGGCGAGACCGATGTAGAGTCCGCCGTTGACAGCTCCGCTGTTCTTGGAGGTGGCTCCGAAGACGACGAGGACGAAGAAGAAGGTCAGGACGATCTCGGTGAGGAGAGCGACCCAGAGTCCGTTGTCGCCGTAGGGGATTCCGTTGGCTCCGTTGACTGCGAGGTGTGCGAACTGGTCGTAGTTGAGGTCGAAGAGACCCATTCCGATGATGACGAAGATGAGTGCTCCTGCAATGATTGCTCCGATGATCTGGAAGATGACGTATCCGGCAAGGTCTTTGCTGGAGATCTTCTTATCAAGGAACATTGCGATCGAGATTGCGGTGTTGAGGTGGCATCCGGAGATCTTTCCGACGGTCACGGACATGACAACGACGGTGAGACCGAATGCAAGTGCGGTGACGATGAGGTCGGCACCGCTGAGAATTGCTGCAGAGCAACCGAAGAAGGTCAGTACCATGGTACCGATGAGCTCTGCGATGTATTTTCTGATTGATGCATCCATAGTTAATCCCTCTTTTGAAGGTGATTCGGCAGAACTGGATGAGGATTATAACTGTTTCGGGTTTTGAACATGTTCAATGTCTGGAACATGCCCGCTGGATGCATCCAGGCGACGCCGGTGCCGCGGTGGCACCGGGGTTCGGGTTCACTGGTGCGCGTCGAACCAGTCCTTCAGACCGCCGTAGCCGCTGGGGTCCAGCTCGTTCCAGCCGTATGCGAAGGCGATGTCGTACCAGACGCCGCTGGTCTCCTCGGACCTGGCGACGCCGATTCCCTTCGCGTACATCCTCGAGAGGACGGCACAGGCGAGGGGGTTGCCCATCACACCTGCCCTGAGCAGGAAGATCCTCGCCTGAAGGTAGTTGCCTCCCCTGATGAGTCCGGCCGCCTCCTGGGTCATCGCGTTGGCATCGCCGGTCTCGTTGGACTTCTCGTACCAGAAGTCACCCTTCTTCGGATTGATCCTGGTTCCGATGCCCTCGTCGTAGAGCTTGGAGAGACGGTTCATCGCATACTGGTCGCCGGAGTTGGCGCCCTTGGAGAACAGGAGGAACGCCCTCTTCTCCTCGTCCATGATGACGAGGTCGGCGAGCTCCGCCATTGCTGGCACATACCCTCCGTCGACAGCCTGCTGGAGGAAGTCCGCGACCTTGGACACGTCCTCGCCGACGCGCTGTCCGTTCATCAGCATGTGTCCCGTGGAGTACGAGGCCTCCGCGTTGCCGGCGAGTGCGAGGTCGAGGAAGAGATCGTATGCGAGGTCGTACTTCCCCTTGGAGAAGAGAAGATATGCCGAGTCCAGAAGAGCGTCTGCCATGGGACAGACAACATACAGGAAGTATATGGACCTGGGTGCGGGGCTCCGCACGAACAACGCGTGACATCGGAAATCGGTCGGGAATTCTCCGACCTGTTCTCGACTTATAGGATGGGCGTGTGGAGGACACCATGGAGAAGAAAAGAAATGCATCCCTCGAGGAGGAACTCAAGGATTCCCTCCGCGGGGACCTCGATTTCATGGATGTTCTGGTGGAGTCCGGACTCTTCGAGCGCGTCAGGGACCCGGACCATCCGGACCTGTGGATCCTCAGGCCCGTGGAGAAGGGTTGAGGCCGGGATCTCCCGGCCCCGTTGAGCGATTCAGTCGTATTCCGTGGGCTGGAGGGCCATCGTCGCCGCACCGATGGATGCGGCAAGCACCGTGAACAGAACAGGGAAGAACAGGTTGTGGGTCATCACATAGCAGATGTATCCGATGGCCAGACCTGCCACGCCACCGATGATGGCGGCGTTCCTGATCCTCCTGGTGCGCTGGGGCGACCTGGTCCTCATCTCAGACCTTCTTGTCAAGGACGGACTCGACGGCGGAGACCATCTTGTCGACGATCTCCTTGGATCCACCAGTGTAGCTGGCGGGATCCATGACGGAGGCGAGCTCCTCCCTGGTGAAGACCTTCCTGACGTCCTCCCTCTCCCAGAGGGTGTCGAGCAGCTGCCTCTCCTCGTTCTCGGCGACCATGGAGGCCTCGCGGACGATCTCGTGGGCGTCCTGCCTTCCGACTCCCTTTCCGACGAAGGCCATCATGACGGGCTCGGCCATGATGAGACCGTGGGCGGCCTCGATGTTCTTGAGCATCTTGTCCCTGTGGACGTCGAGACCCTCGAACACCCTGTTCATCTTGAAGAGCATGTAGTCGATGAGGGAGAACACGTGGGGGAGGGTGAACCTCTCGCAGGAGGAGTTAGACAGATCCCTCTCGTGCCAGAGGACCTGGCTCTCGAAGGTAGGCATGACGAATCCCCTGAGGACGCGTGCGAGTCCGCAGACGTTCTCGGAGTTGATGGGGTTCCTCTTCTGCGCCATGGTGGAGGATCCGACCTGGTGCTTCTCGTCGAAGTACTCGGAGACCTCTCCGATCTCGGACCTCTGGAGGTTCCTGACCTCGGTGGCGTACCTCTCGAGGGTGGTTCCGAGGGTGGCCATGAGGCAGACGAGCTCGGTATACCTGTCACGTCCGACGACCTGGGTGGCTGCGGGCTCGTAGGTGAGTCCGAGGTCGTTCATGACGAGCTGCTGGATCTTCATGAAGTTCTTTCCGAGGGCGGCTCCGGTTCCGACGGCTCCGGCCATCTTTCCGGCGCAGGCCCTGGGCATGATCTCGTCGAGCCTCTCGCGGAACCTGAGCATCTCGGCGATGTATCCCGCGATCTTGAATCCGTAGGTGATGGGGATGGCGAACTGGGCGTGGGTCCTTCCGATCTCGAGGGTGTCCCTCTCCTGCTTCGCGAGCTTGGCGAGGGTGTAGAGGAAGATGTCGACGTCCTCGGCGACGAGCTCGAGGGCGGCCTTGATCTGGAGTGCGGTGGCGGTGTCGACGATGTCGTTGGAGGTGGCTCCGAGGTGGACGTACTTGCCCGCGGTTCCCTCGCACTTCTCGGTCATGGCCTTGACCATGGCCATGAGGTCGTGGTTGGTGAACTTCTCGATCTCCTTGATCCTCTCGACGGTGACGAGGTCGGACTCGGCGACGCGGGTGATCTCGGCGGCATCCTCCTTGGAGATCTCGTCGAGGTCGGCGTGTGCCCTGGCGAGGGCGGCTTCTACAAGCATCTGCTTCTTGATGCGGCTCTGCTCGGAGAAGATGTCCTTCATCTCCTTGCGGCCGTACCTGTAATCCAGTGGGCAAATGAAATCGCTCATGATATCAATGGTTCCCCGTAAGCGTGCCCCTTATAATAATAATGCGCGCAATGAATAACACTGGCAGCATGTTTCCAAAGCTTTCCGGGGGATTAGGGGGAAAGACCGCGGGAGGCGGTCCGACGACGGTCGGGAAGAAGGATGGGACGGCCCTGCGACCGTCCCGGAGGTGAATGGTTTGGGAGGGTCCGTCAGGGACGGATGTACCTCATCAGGGGCACGGCCATCACGGAGAGTGCGGCGAGCACTATTCCAGCGATGACAAGGTTGCAGCCGCTGGAACTGTCTCCCTTATCTCCATTGTCCCCCTGGTACACTGCAGTGAACGTCATGTCCTTGGTAGCAAGGTAGGGTTCGGTGTCCTTTCCGCCCCAGTAATCGAACTTGTATCCATCGCGAGACGGAGTCCTGGGGAACTCCACCTTGTCCCCCCTCTCGTAGACCCTGGTATCCAGGACGGTGCCGTCGTAGTCCTTGAAGACGATGGTGTACTGATAGTATCCCTTCTCGGAGAGCTCGGGGAACAGTCCGACGGGATCGGGGAACTCCAGGATGTTCAGCGAGGGGACGTGGTCGACCGACTTTATGCTTCCAAGAAGGAGGTGGTCGGTGATGTCCGTTCCCTCGTTGTACATCGGATCGACCATGTACCACTTGCCGTCGATCATGACATTGTTCCAGGCGTGGTTTCCACCACATTGGCCGGAGACATAGATGCAGGGCACATTGTACTTGTCACAGCAGTACTTGAACGAGGATGCATATCCTGCACACACGACCTTGTGCTCGTCGGAGAGGAATGCAGTGGCCATGTTACGGTAAGCCATACCATCTGTGCCTGATGGACCCTTGTTCAGAAGTCCGGTGATCCCCTTGTTGATCTTCTCGACCTTCACGATATCCGAGTCCGTGTCGGATATTCCCCAGCCCTCGATTGTCCTGTCTATCTCCTCGATGGCATTGAGTTTGTCAGCCTCCGTGTCAATAGACACTCCAGAGGTATATTCGGCCGGAAGGAAGGTTATCCGATATGTATCTCCGACCTGTTCAGGGTCCGTATTATAGATGTTCAACCAGAAATATTCAGGATGGTCTTGGATGAACACAGTCCTTGCCAAACATGCCAGATCCTGGCACCTCTCGATTCCATATCCTCCGATGGACATCGATATGGTGTGATTAGCCTCGGGACCGGTGATCATCAACATCTTGTCGTAAACGTCCCTCATGAACTCGGCCCCGTCATAGAGGTCCAGTTTATCGTAGTAGTAGCGGTTGTAATCGGGAGCCGCTGCAGAGGATTCGTCCGAGAGCACTGCCGAGAAGCACACGGTCACCATCATCACGACGGCGACCATTGCGACGACACCTCCTGCGGAACGTCCGTAACGCCCGTGCGAATGATTCATGACATAAACAATGGCGAACCCCCTATTTCTACTAGAGGGAGAGCACACACGCCAAAGAACGGCTGACAAAGGTCACTTGCCGAAACAGGATTTGGCAACTTCATACTTGCCAAAAGTCCGTTTTCGGCAACTCATACTTGCCAAAACTCCCGTTTGGCAACTTCATACTTGCCAAAAGTCCGTTTTCGGCAACATTCGAGTTGCCAAAGTTGCCAAATTCTAAATATTTCGGCAACAATCAGAATACTATGACGATCCGTTTGTACTCCCCTCTCGAGATTCAAAGACAGGCGCAGGCATTGCTCAGCAGACCCTGCGAGGACGAGATATTCGAGGTCAAGGAGAAGAAGAACGGATTCGACAAGAACGAGCTGGGGCAGTACTTCTCCGCGTTGTCAAACGAGGCCGCCCTGAGGGAATACGACGAGGCCTGGATGATATTCGGAGTCGACAATGACTTCCGCCCTGTGGGAACCAGCGTGCTGCCCACCAAAGAGTCCAGGGCCGTGCTCAAGAAGGAGATAGCGGATCTCACAACCAACAGGATAACGTTCATCGAGATTTACGAGACCTTTCTCGAGGACAAACGCATCCTGATGTTCCAGATTCCCGCGGTGCCCAATCTGGTCATGATGTACAACGGAATAGCGTACGGCAGGGACGGTGAAAGTCTGGTGGGACTCAACCTGGAAAAGATCAATCGCCTGCAGTTCCGCAACTATGACTGGTCCAACGAACTGGTCGATCACGGCCTGGACGATCTGGATGAGGAGGCGATAAAATTCGCGAGACTCAAGATGTGCCAGAACAACCCCCACATGATGGAGATGATCCACCAGTGGTCCGACGAGGAGTTCCTGTCCCGTCTGGGCCTCGTGAGGGATGGCAGGATAACCAAGGCGGCGATGATCCTGCTCGGGAGCAAGGACCGCATATGGGAATCGGAGCTGAACTTCACACTCAGCTGGATTCAGAAGGACCACAAGGGGGACATAGTTGACTACACCCATTTCTCGATACCCCTGCTGACCTCTGCCGAGAGGTTGCTGGAGAAACTTCCGAAATCCACCACCAGACGCGTTCTCGACGGACTGTATTCCGAGAACTTCCCGACCTACGATCCCCTCATCCTCAGAGAGGCGATCAACAACTGCATCGCACACGCCGACTACCGGATACGCTCGAAGATCAATGTCATCGAGATACAGAACGATTCTGTGCTGTTCTGCAACCCAGGATCATTCCTGCCTGCGGACATCGAGAAGATACTGCTGAGCGAGAACTCCGCATCCCTGTACAGGAACAAGCTGATAGCTGACACCCTGTACCGCCTGAGCCTCGTCGATTCGGTCGGCATGGGGATCAAGAGGATATACAACTCGCAAATCAAAAGGGCATTTCCCCTCCCCGACTACACCTTCGATGAGTTCGGTGTTTGCTTAAAGATCACGGGACACTCGATCGATGATGCAGTCACGAGGATCGTCCACTTCAATGACGATCTGAGCATGAAGGAACTGCTCGCTCTGGACCGTTATCAGAAGCATCGCAAACTGTCCGCGGAGGATGTGGAGCAGCTCAGGCACGTGCAGAGGGTGTCGAAACACGGAGATGAGATCGATCTGCAGGAATTCCTCTCCCGCAGCACGAAGGAGATTTCATTCAACACCAGTGAACGCATCTCTGCCACCACCGAGCTCCAGGCGCGGATCCTGACGTTCCTGTCAAGGAACAACACCACCACCATCGACAATCTGGCCAAATGCCTCGAAATACCTGACAGGACGGCGAGATACAACATACAGAAACTGATCTCCGACGGAAAACTGAAGAAGGACGGCAGGGGCAGGAACGTCGTCTGGTCGGTCAATGACTGATCAGCAGTACCTATCCCCGAGGGGCACGACGATGGCATGCCTCTCCGAGATCTCCGCGATCCTGGTCAGGAACTCGTCGACCCGGTCCAGTGCCACGGCCACGGTGATGTCGACCTTGTCGGAGTAATCGCACTGGGGCTCCACCGCGCAGAATCCCCTGCATTTTGCCTGGAAACCGTTGAACGCATCATACCCGAGTGTCACACGGAACACGCTGCAGGCGGTCTTCTTGACGATGCTGGCACATGCGATCGCGTCACTGGCGCCCTGCGTGTAGGCGTGGACCAGTCCGCCGGTTCCGAGGAGCGTTCCGCCGAAGTACCTGACCACCACGACAATCACGTCGGTCAGCCCGTTGCCCTTGATCACCGACATTATGGGTCTCGCGGCGGTGCCCGACGGCTCCCCGTTGTCGCTGCTCTTCTCGATGCGGCTTGTGCCCCCGTGGACGCAGGCGTAGCAGTAGTGCGTCGCATTCGGATAGCGCTGGGACACGGTCGAGAGACGCGCCTTGATGTCATCCTCGGTGACGCAGGGCATCACGATGCCGATGAAGCGGGAACCTTTCACGGTGAACTCGGACTCGAACGTCTGGGTCACGGTGAGATAGTCGGTGAAGAGAGCCATGGGAAAAGGATGGGCCCGAAGGCCCCTGAGATGTTTATGGTCACGGAGCTCGGCTGCGACGTTGTCGACAGCACGGATGGCATCCTCCTTGACCTTGGCACCGGCGCAGACGAGCTTTCCGGATCCGAAGAGAAGGATGACGACCTTGGGATCGTCGAGCCTGAAGACGAGACCAGGGAACTGCTCGGGCTCGTACTCGACCCTCTCCAGTCCGAGGGTGATGGCGACGGTGTTGAGGTTGAGTTCGTAACCGAGATCGGAGGAGGCGACCATGTTCTGGATGTCGATCTTGGGAGTGATCGGGATGTCGATTCCGATTCCCTTGAGGTCCTCGACGACCTTTGCGACGGCCCTCTCGACGTCCTCACGGGATTTTCCACCGGTGCAGACGAGCTTTCCGCTCTTGAACAGAAGAGTCGCGGTCTTGGGCTCGGGGATCCTGTAGATGAGTCCGGGGAACTGCTTGGGATCGTACTGAGCACTCTCGAAGGAATCGAGAATCTGGAAAAGATTGAGCTCAGTTCCAAGGGAGCTGGAGGCAACAATGTTCTGAATGTCGATTACGGTCATACTGCCTCGATATAGCATGCAGTATTTAAACCATTATATACTCATATAAGAACGTCAAAGGAAAGTATATTAATTAGTTCCAAATCCCGAACCGCTTCGGACCGGATCGAACCATATGAAAAGAGGGAACGGAGGAGGAATCGGCCCGATCCCGATGCCGGGCCGACCGGACCGTCCCGTCGGACGGCCCGCGGAGTCCTGTGGCCTGCTCAGATCTTCTTGAATCCCTCCTCGAGGTCCGCCAGGATGTCGTTGATGTTCTCCGCACCGATGGAGACACGGACGGTCTGGGGAGTGATGTGCACGGACGCGAGCTCCTGCTCGGTGAGCTGGGAGTGGGTGGTGCTTGCGGGGTGGATGATCAGGGACTTCTCGTCGGCGACGTTGGCGAGGAGGCTGAAGAGGGTCAGGGACTCGGTGAACTTCTGTGCCTGCTCCTTGGTTCCGTCGACCTCGAAGGTGAAGATGGATCCCGCACCCTGGGGGAAGTACTTGTTGTACAGCGCGTGGGTGGGAGCGTCGGGCAGCGAGGGGTGGCTGACGGACTTGACCCTCGGATGCTTGCTGAGGAACTCCACGACCTTGAGCGCGTTCTCGGTCTGCCTGTCGAGCCTCAGGGAGAGGGACTCGAGGGACACGAGGAGGGCGAAGGCGGTGACGGGGGAGATGGTCGCTCCGGTGTCACGGAGGAGGATGGCCCTGATCCAGGTGACGAAGGCCGCGTTGGGGAGAGCGTCGGCGAAGACCACGCCGTGGTAGGATGCGTCGGGCTGGGTGAGGTTGGGGTACTTTCCGTACTCCTTCCAGGGAGTCTTTCCGGACTCGACGATCACTCCCGCGATGACGGTTCCGTGTCCGGAGATGAACTTGGTGGCGGACTCGACGACGATGTCGGCACCATGTTCCAGGGGCCTGAAGAGGTAGGGGGACGCGAAGGTGTTGTCGACGATGAGGACAACCTTGTGCCTGTGGGCGATCTCCGCGATTGCCTCGATGTCGGTGACATCTGCGTTGGGGTTTCCGAAGGTCTCGACGAAGAGGAGCTTGGTCTTCTCGGTGATGGCCTTCTCGAAGTTCTGGGGATCGGAGGGATCGACCCAGATGGTGTTGACGCCGTAGTTCTTCCTGAGGGTGTGCTCGAAGAAGTTGTAGGTTCCTCCGTAGATGTTGTTGGCGGAGACGATCTCGTCACCGGACAGTGCCAGCGCGTTGACGGCGTAGGCGATGGATGCCGCACCGGATGCGACGGCGAGGGCCGCGGATCCTCCCTCGAGGGCTGCGATCCTGTCCTCGAAGACAGACTGGGTGGTGTTGGTGAGCCTGCCGTAGATGTTTCCTCCCTCGGCGAGCGCGAACCTGTTCGCCGCCTGTTTGGAGTCCTTGAAGACGTAGGAGGAGGTGAGGTAGATGGGGACGGCCCTGGAATCGGTAGCGGGATCGGGCTGCTCCTGTCCCTTGTGGATCTGGAGGGTGTCGAACCTGTAGCCCTTGGGGTTGAGGGGTCCGGTGGGAATGTTGTTCTCGTCCTTGATGCGGAAGTTGTTGGTGGTCATCTTGATTTTCTCCTTGTTGCAGTCGTATTCTGCTTGTTATGACTAACTAATATTCTTATTTATTTAAAATATCTTGATAGTGATATTCATATCTGAATACACAAACAATAGTTAATTTCCATTGGGACAACAATATTCATTAGAGAATATCGGTTCTTTACACATTTGAGTGGGTTTACAAGTTATTGGAGTGTAATGAACCCAAT
>JAKSHU010000050.1 GCA_024399175.1 archaeon | reverse complement strand
AAATGGATGAGATCACTGTTTGATAGTTAACTTAATTCACAAACGTTGTACTAGTGTTCAACGATATGACTAATGCCGGGCCTCCAACGTGGTCACGTTCCTCGACCGTCCGATGTTCCTAGCGCGGAGCGGTTGTAGAACGTGTTCGGGTACGGACGGAGACCTCAGGAGGTGATGCCGACAGAAGCCGAATGATGGGGGTGGTGGATGCTCGCCCTCATGATGTTCTCCACGATCCTGTTGACGTGGGGATTGTACATCTCGACGATCATCTGGTCCTTGGACTCGTTCCACATGACGGTCCCATAAAAGTGCATGCGGGAGGCATCGAACTGTCTGAAGGTGCAGGAATCCCCGTCATAGGAGATGCGGTAGAGATCATCCTTGACATACTCGATGAACTCCTCGACAATCGTCTTCCACCTCAAAGCCACTGTTCCCTCTGCCATCTTTCTCTCCTCTGTCCGAAGACACCTAGTGATGGATTAGCAAATAAAAAAGGGTTGAGATGGCTGGATGGATTATCTTTAATCAGTGTATTATTTTGTTATAATTGGTTACTCGCTGAAGATTAGACCTGATGACGAAAATGATCCGAATCCGGTTGGAAATCATCATTTTTCAATCTAATTCATTACAAATTAAGCTTATTACTTAATTGTATTGAGAATTTTCCACCTGGATGAAAACAAACCGATTCTTGCAGGAATTGCACGGATTATTCATCCAACTGATGGCTAACAACAACATGTGAAAGGATGTGGATCACAGGAGAAAAACACTGTTCATCTTCTGCGGACGGCGTGATTGCGCTGCCACTCGACTATGGAGTCTATGGTGTGCTGACCGCAGAAACTCTGGGAGAGATGGGACAGGGCGACATCGGTCTGAGGGATCTCGAAACCGCTGTCGGCAAGGATCCCGTCGGCGAGGACCTTGGCGGTCTCCTCATTGCCGGACTCGAACGGCTTGTACGTCCCGATGTAGTAGATGAGGTAGGAGTCCACGAAGAAGGGGTCGGTCTCATCGAAGATCTGCTCCAGGACGAGGTCGAGGATCGATGGATCACGGACGCGATCGTCCCCCGAGACCTGGCGATGGACGTCCATGATGACCCTGCGACGTCCGGCGGTGTCGTCCGGGAAAAAACAGGCCTTCTTCCTTCTGAAAATAGACATTGGGGTCCTCGGAAAAAGTACGGGCTGCAGAGATATAATAGGTGCTGTGCCTCAATCAATCCAATGATGCTGGATGATGGAATCAGCCCATCATCTGAACACGGGCAGGATATGTCTGCGAAGCTCCACGACCAGCCAGTTCTGTATCGAACCGTAGATCATCAACAAAGCAGCGACGAACATCGACCAATAGGCATAGTGGGAGGTGACCAGCCCATAGGCCATCATGGAGACCATCATTATGATGCAGAACACCGCGGTCATACGCTCTCCGTTCAGGGCGAACACGGCGATGAAGGAGAGCATCGACAGTGAGAGGATGACGACGAAGACCGAGGGGACTCCGACCCCGAAGTAGAGGCGGCAGACGGAGTCCATCAGGAAGATCAGACCCGGGATGAGGAGCGAGAATCCCTCCGGGAGATACTTGCGGTCGATGGCGTACAGGCCGATGAAGACCAGTGTCGTGGAGTGGATGGCGATGTACATCACAGACTCCGAACCATAGGGAAGTGCGAACAGCAGGAGAAGCAGGAGCGCGAGCATGATGTAACCGAGGGTCACGATGGTCTCGTAGGTGTCGGTGCTCAGTCCGAGGAGCCCCTTGCTACGGTCCTGCACTACCTCGACATGCCAGCCCAGGTTCATCAGCAGGAACCTGCGCACGGAATCGAGAGCATACAGCGAACCCGCGATGCCGATGAGCGCTCCGGATAACAACAGATTCACCTCGGAGGTCATCACGGAGGGGATGAGGCTGCCGAAGGCGAACAGCATCGTGGCGGTTCCCAGGACAAGACTGCGTCTCCTGATATAGAAGAGACTGCAGATCACGAGGATCAGAGCATAGATGCCGTTCGCCACGTTCAGTATCTGTCCCCAATAGAGCATGTCAAGGGCGAAGTCGAAGCAGCTGACACCGATGAGCAGGAACACGATGGACTCCGTTACCGCTCCCCTGCCGATGGAGATCACCGTGAAGAACGCCACAAGTGATCCGAGGATGAGCATCGTGGCGATGAACGAGTGCAGGTCGATGTGGATGAACTCGAAGTATGAGTTGAGGTTGAACAGCGCGGACCAGAGGAGAAGCGCCGCGAGGACCACGTGACTCATGTCCACGGCCACGGAGGAGATGTTCCAGTTCCTGGAGGGGCGGACGTAGCCCTGTCTGATGTGGATGGAAGCATCCGAGCGGACGACGTTCCCGGAGAACAGGGGAAGGACCTCGCGGCGCACGGCGATGAGGAGCCAGCGCGAGATGCCGTGATAGAGGAGGAGACCTCCGGCGACTAAGTAGGAAAAGCCGTGGAGGAACATGATGGAGCCGTAGCTGCCGGGGATGAAGTCGAGGAATCCCACGAGGATACCTCCTACGAGGTTGATGAGTGTCACGGCCGCGAGGACGGGATCATGCCTCCTGATGCAGAGTCCGGTGACGAACAGGGTAGGGAGGACCATCAGGGCGCTGAGCTCCAGGGGGATCAGGTTGAACCCTATGAGATACGTCACGAGCCTTGCCATGAGATCTAGACCAAAGAGAAGATGGAACAGGCCCTCGGCGATGATGTTCCTCAGACAGAGATAGAAGGCGAACACCAGGACGATGAGGTCGAGGGTGCATATGGTGAGCTGGTCCCCGGGAAGCATCGCCCTGTCGAGAAGGTAGAAGATCGAGACGAATACCATCAGCAGTCCCGCGAGCACGGAGCACAGCGGAACCCCGGTCTCGTAGGGATTCATCGCGATGCCGCGGATGGAGGCGTGGCGGAAGACGGAACCGATGCTCAGGGGGACGCGGCCCGTCTCCCCCTCGGTGATGACGGTGGACCCGTAGAGGCCGAAGAGGGCCCCGCTGACAAGGAGACCGACACCCAGGACCAGATCGACATCGTGGCCCGAGAGAAGTGCGGGAAGCAGAAGAGACAGGCCGAGGATCTCCGTGGCGACCGCGAGATAATGGTCACGCCTCCGGTAGAAGAAGAATCCCACAAGGAAAATGGGCAGGGACAGGAACGGGTCTTGGAACTCGGAGGGAGGGAAACCGAGGAAGTAGGACAGGACGTAGGTGATGCAGGAAAGCACGGTCATCAGCATCAGGATGCTGCCCGCCAGGAGTCCCTTGGAGACGGCGATGGCCGCGCACAGTGCGCTGATCCGGCAGATGACCAGACTCGAGAGCTGGCAGGCGTCCCGGTAGATGTGGAAAATCCCCAGGGCGACATCGAGATGGTCCACGCCGGCCACGACCAGCAGTACGCTGAGCATCGAGAATCCAGCGGCGAGGAAGTACCTCTCGGTGAATGATATACTAGTGCCATCATTCAAAAAATCTCTACCCCCAGTCTGTCCTCCAGCAACTGGATGGGACGGGGTTTCCTTCCGACATCGTACTTGAACCAGGTGATGAGGCAGAAGGCCGTGGAAACCCCTTTGGCCCCGATGATGATCAGTTCGATGAACATGCTGCCTCTCCAGAAGACCTCGGTGAGCATCACGGTCGCGAGCAGCAGGACCGTGATCCCCAGAAGCAGGTTCCTGCGGTACAGCAGGGTGACCGACACAGGAAGCAGGAGTGCCCCGAGGATCATGTCGAAATAGTGGGGGGTGTGCTCGAAGAGGAGCATGCTGATGGCGAATATGACGGAGGAGAGCGCCACGAGGGACATGGCGAGGCCCTCTCCGACGATGCCGTGATAGGTGGCGTACATCCCGAGGAACATCACGATGAGTCCCATGACCAGCTTGAACATCACGATGGAGATCATCAGCTCCCCATCAGAGAGCATCCTGATGCCGACGGAGAAGGACATCATTCCGAACATCAGGACTCCGATGGTGGAGACCAGGACCTCGGGGAAGTCCTCCTCCTCGACCTCGTGGACGTGGGACACAGGGATCGTGCGGAACCTTCCCACCCCGATGATGTTCATGCCTCCCTGCAGGAGGAAGCCGGCACCGTTGAAGAACAGGAAGAACACGGGGATCTTCCACAGGTCGGTGCGTATGAGCACCGCCGATACTATGATGACGGCCATCGAGCCGGAGATGGCCGAGAGGAACCTCTCGCCCCTTGATGCGAAGATGAACATGCAGGAGATGAATCCCAGGGCATACAGAAGTGCCGAATCCATCATCTCGGAGCTGTTCTGGATCCCCGAGACGGTGTACATTATGGCCGAGAAGGCGGTGAGGATCATCAGGATGCTCTCGGTGATGATATGGTTCCTCAGGGAACGGACGGACATCACGAGGATCGCCGCGCTGAGGGAATAGATGAGCAGTGCGAGTGAGTCCGTGTGGAACTCGAGAAGGGTCAGACGCAGTCCGAGACGGTACAGGCCCAATGTGAGACAGGTGAGTCCGATGAGAACGACCGCGACGGCGGGAGCATCACGACGGGTGTCGCTGCCCTCCGGATAGCGGTAGTCGATGACAGTGCCTGTATCACTCATGTTTCCGCAACTGCGGGATATATAAAGAACTATACGAACGGGACCGTTCGGCTGGATGGAAGACAGGAATGCGTATAAATAAGGGTGGTTGAAAGAGAGGAAGCTCCGGGAGCAGGTAATAAGGCTCCCGGAACCGGGATTTCAGCCCTCCACATCCTCGATGTCCTTCTGGGAAACCTTCAGGTCGGCGTTCCTGAAGAACTCGCCGTCGGGAAGACGGATGTCGAGGGATTCTGTCCTGTCCAGCACGACCGAAGCCTTCTGGAAGGAGAGCTGCAGGACATGACCTCCGACCTTCAAGTCGTCAGACAGGAAGTGGAAGTGCCATCCCGCGCTGTTCACTGTGGACATGTAGGCGGGGCAGTAGACGGCGACGACGGTCCCCGTCACATCGGAGTGGTCGAACCTCCGCTCGTCATGCTCCAGCACCTCGGTGAGGGGCTTGTAGGGCTCGTTCTGGGAGAGTTCCGAACGCACCTGCAGAGTGTCGAAGGTGACCTTCAGCGTGGCCACGTACATGTAGTTGGAGCTGTGCTTGGCGATCTGGGCATCCATGCGGGTCTTGAGATCCTCCATCGAGGTGACTGACTCGAGATCGAACAGGAACTCCCTGTCGAGATGGGTGACGCAGGCGAAGGGGACGGTAGTACCCTTGTCCGCCACGCGGACCGATCCGTCACCGGTGGCCTGGTAGCAGACACCATTGAGGACGATCATCTCCCCGTCTAGAGCGTCGAAGGTCCCGAGACCGATGTCTCCGTGTCTGAGGAGCTCCCCGACGGTCATGGACCCATAGTAGTCTCCGACCATCAGCCCCTGGAGGATGGAAACCTGCGTCATCACATCCCTGTCCCCGACCTGCTCGGATGAGGATTCGTGGAATAGTATCGCAGAACCCGAGAAGACCACCACGCAGGCGGCCAGGATCGCCACGATGAATGACTGTTGCTGATTCATGCTTGGGAAATCGTGTAACAGGTTCAAATCGTTTCTGACCTGACAGTCGTCGAGATCGATAGGAGATGCATCAACGAGGGCGAGTAAAACAGTACGAAGTGATGGGGGTGAATTATAACCTGAGTTCTCAGTTATGAGGTGACAGGCAAACTAGGATCAACAGTCGTTCTTCATCAACCAGCATTTTTCAATCAGTTCGGGAATGTCCTTATCGGCGACTGCCCAGATGATGGCTGGTCCACAGATTCGTAACCGTGGCAGATGACTTCATGCAGTCCTGCGATCCTCGTCCAGCATGAGTCGGAATACTTGTCATCGAAAGAATACCTAGGGTGCTTGACAATCTCTCCGAACTGAAGCAGACAGAAGGTTACAGCTCTCTGATAACGTTCATCTTCAAGAAATGCTTCCGCATCACCGAAAATTCGATATCTCTCTGGATCTTCGAGCAGTTACAAGAATGGAATCCCGATACTCGGATTCATGCTTCATAGAGCAACACCATCTCAGGCTCAATGGATTGTCTAAATCTATCGCTCAGTCCGCGTTCGGAGATCACATCGACCTCCGAATCCAGATATTCTGTCATATCGATCCTGAATCCACTGAGGTCCAGAAGACTGTTAGTAGAAGAAGGGAGAACACAGAAATCGTAATCACTCGACTCGCTGTTGTCCCCGCGGGCCCTGGATCCGAAAAGGCTTACCCTTAGGAATCCGTAATCTTTGGCAAAACGGGATACTGCGGCGGAAAGTTCGCTGAATTCGGTTTTACCAGATACTTGAGCCATAATTTGGTATTGTGAGGGGGATATATTATATTGCATTGAAGAAAACACGGAACAATCACCGAACCGGTAATCCTTAAAACACCTTGAACTCCAATGGGATGCAAAGGACAAATCTGGAATAATGTATAATGTTGCAGATATTCATCTGGAAAAATGAAAAATTTTACATTTTTCCATCTGGAAAATTGTAATTTCTTTTATAGTTTAAATATTATACACAAGTATGTTGAAAAGGAAGATCTACGCCGACCTGGTCGAATGGAAGAACAGGAAGCACCAATGTCTGGTCATCAGCGGACAGAGACAGGTTGGCAAGACCTTCATCGTGAGGCAGTTCGCCAAGACCGAATATGAGCATCTGCTTGAGATAAACCTCGCAACAATGAAGGAGGCTCAGAAGATATTCGAAGGCGACTGCAGTGTCGACCAACTCATCATGCGTCTGAATGTGGCATTTCCCAATGTGCCCATAACTCCCGGCAGGACACTGATCTTCCTGGATGAGATACAGGACTGCGATGAGGCCTTCTCCTCGCTGAAGCAGTTTACTGAGGATGGAAGATTCGACGTGATAGCATCCGGTTCCCTGCTGGGCGTGAGATCCCCCAGGCGCAGAAAGTGGGCCAGGAACCAAACAGAATGTCCTCTGGTTCCCATGGGTTATGAGGAGAACCTGCGGATGTTCGGACTGGATTTCGAGGAGTTTCTTTGGGCGAAGGGGATCGGATCGAACATCATCGATTCTATCAGAGAATGCGTGAAAAGATTATTTCCTCTGGATCCCCAGATCCTGAAGGCCCTCTCGTCATACTATCGTGAATACATGATAGTCGGAGGGATGCCGGAATCAGTCTCCTGCTTCATCGAGGACAGGAACTTCGCCAGATCCAGGATTGTTCTCGCAAACCTTCGCACGGACTGTCTCAGGGACATCAACAGATACAACGTCGGAGTGGACATAGTCAAGACGCAGGAATGCTTCGAATCCATACCGGACCAGCTTGCAGAGAGCAACAAGAAGTTCATGTACTCCCGCATCGAGGATTCACAGAGCAGGCAGGCCGCCGACAAGTACATGGAGAACCTGCTGTGGATCAAGGGGGCCGGATACGGTAACTTCTGCTACGGGCTCGATGCCCCGACCCTCCCCCTGAAGGTCAGGAGATCGGTCTTCAAGGTCTACCTCTCGGACACCGGAATGCTGGTCAACATGTACGGCGACAACTGCGTCAAGGCGATCCACTCGGGGGATCTGGGCTACAACCTCGGTTCGATAACAGAGAATGCCGTTGCAGAGGCGTTGATGAAGTCGGGACATGAACCCAGGTACTTCGTGGAGCAGAAGGGCGAGAAGAGGATGGAACTGGATTTCGTCCTCGAGAATGGAAACGGTGTCGTCGTCATAGAGGTCAAGTCCGGAAAGAAACGGACCGCTCCCTCCCTGAACAAGGTCGTGAGATTCTACGACATCGGCACGAGGATCGTCCTCGCGGAGGACAACATCCGCACCGACGAGGAGGGAATCATCCACCTGCCTCTGTTCGCCGCGTGCTTCCTGGACGAGCTCGGACCGGAATGGGACGGCCCGAAGATTCGCTGAGGAACACCTTGGAGTGCGGGCGTGTAAGCCCCGTCACTCCTCGGCATCCTCGTCGATGCCCCTGAAGGAACGTTTCAGAAGCAGGAACCAGACCAGGGAGAAGACCACGATTCCGATGATGGAGATCAGGACGTGGTCGAGCAGGTTCAGATGACTCGGCAGGAACAGGAGGATCAGGCTGTCGATGAGCATCGTGGGTACCCACAGGTTGATGCTCGCGGATCTCCTGACGTACTGCTCGCGCCTGCTGTTCATGTCGAAGGCGTTCTCCTCGGGATCCGTGGCGTGTGCCACCAGGGACTTGATGTTGCTGATGAGGATGGAGATCGGGATCAGCAGGAGCAGGAACTCGATCACACGGATGATGATGCGGCAGTCGTAGACGCTGAACGGTCCCACGAGGTCGAAGAGGACGTCGACCATCCTGTCTCCGTAGTAATAGAACACGGCGATGACGATGACCAGTGCCATTCCGGAGAAGTAGGCGAAGACCAGGAGCTTCTTGAGACGGACGACGGTTCCCTGCGAGAACTTTCCGAAGTTCACGTACATCCTGTCACGAGCGGCGAGGACACGGGCGTTGAATCCCCTGACGGGCTGAGGCATCTTCGACATGAATCCGTCGTAGACCTTTCCGGCGGAACCGGTGATGAACGACTGCGTAATCATCGAGACCAGCGCGGCCCCGATGACGGCCGCGTGGACTCCGTCGTCCATGATGCCCGCCTTGTAGGCCATCGAAGAGATGATGAAGGCGAACTCACCCATCGTGACGAGACTGGTGGCGGAGATGAAGGACAGACGGGGCTCCTTGTTGCCGAGAAGGAATCCCAGATAGATGGCGATGCTCCTCGATACGATGAAGAGGATCAGGATGCCGAAGACCAGGGGAAGGTTGCTGATGAGGGCGTCGGGCTTGACCTCCAGACCGATGGAGATGAAGAACATCGCCATGAAGACGTCCTTCATCGGCTCGATGCTGTGCTCTATGCGCTCGTAATGCCTGCACTGTGAGACGATTACTCCCATCAGGAAGGCTCCGACGGCCATGGACATTCCGATGGAGACGGAGAGGAAGGCGAGGAGGAAGCACATCGCGAGGGAGGAGATGATGAGGACCTCGTTGGAGACCTTGTCCCCGATCCAGTTGAGGAGACGGGGGACGAAGCGGATTCCGACGAAGGTGGCGAGGACCATGAAGATGATGATCTTGACCTCGAGGAGGACGATGTTTATCGTCGCCATGCTGCCGGAACCGAGCATGGGGGTGAGGACGGACATCATGATGACCTGCGCCACGTCCTCCACGACGAGGATGAGGAGGAGGGCATCGACGGCCTCGGGGTCGAGGACCTGCTTCTCCTTCTGCACGACGAGGACGACCGCGGTAGAAGAGCCCGAGAGGATCGCACCCATGCAGATGGACAGCAGGGGATCCCAGCCAAGCAGGCTTCCGAAGAGCATTCCCGCGAGGATGACGAGAGGCACCTGCACCATCACGATCAGTATCGAGAAGGCACCGTTCTTGCGCAGCTTGTCGAAGTTCAGCTCCATGGCGAGTCCCAGATTGGAGAGGAGACCGACAATGAGCTCGGTGTTGGTTCCATCATAGTTGCTGAAGTAGTTGGCGATGATGATTCCCGTCGCCAGATATCCAACGATGGCGGGAAGCTTGATCTTCTTGAATATGATGGTGCATATCATCGCGACGACCAACATCGTCGCCATGCATGCAGTCAGTGCGAGCTCTTCCATGAGATGAGTTCATCGTGAGTGGATATATGAGGTTATCCAACTGCCGGGAATCGGCACAGAAGTCCGGAGGGGACGACACCCTCGTGAGGATGTCCAAGCTTCGCGACCTCTGCACTGCGGAACCGGAGCACGGGGACGAGGAGAAGGTGCTGTACATCGTACAGGAACTCGTGTTCGTATGCGACGAACTGGAGGAGGTACTCGAGGAGGACTCAGAAAAAGTGTTGATTTACAGATTGCTGCACGGGATGAAATGCATCATGAGGCCTCCCGTCATGTATGTGGTGGATGGTAAAAGATACAGGCCGAACATCAGAACGAGAATGGCCATGAACAGACCCAAATTCTGCGGGTGTAAGTAATCTCACGCGTGAGCGCGCAGGCGCGCGTGA
>JAKSHU010000005.1 GCA_024399175.1 archaeon | reverse complement strand
GAATCCGTGTCGAGAACGATGCAAGGGACGAGAAGATCGGATACAAGATCCGTGAGGCCCAGCTGCAGAAGGTCCCCTACATGCTCGTCATCGGAGAGAAGGAGAGCGAGGACGGAACCGTCGTCGCCGTGAGGAGCAGGGACGCGGGAGATCTCGGAACCATGTCCACCGAGGACTTCATCGCGAAGGTCTGCAAGCAGATCTCCGACAGGGAAGACTGAAACCCTTCCCGGGCCCTTCGGGGCCCGTAACCTTATTCTGATGATGGCGGACCCATCCAATCGATTATATCCTTCTTTCGTGATTTCCTCTCGATATCCGTATGGTCTCGATCGTATCCCTGGGAATCGGCGGTCACGCTGGCTTTTTAATGATGCCTCTGGCGGATCAGCTACGTGCCGAAGGATATGATATCTCTCTGCACTGTGCCGATTCCAGTAATCTGGATGAGAATCTGGAACTGATCCCGGATTTCCTGCGGAAGGTGCGTTCGGCGGACATCCTGTTCGTCAATGTCCATGGGGATGTGTCCTACTTCAGACATTTCGGAGCTTTGCTTACCGCGGTCGAATCCTCGGGTGTGCCAATGCTCCTGTTCGGGTGTGAGGAGGCAGTGGTCCTGCAGTACCGCAGGTACTTCCTCGGATCGGACGAGGATTATTCCCGTCTGGTGACCTATCAGACGATCGGAGGGGATGACAACCAGCGTTCGACCCTTATCTGGGCCCTGAGGAATTACGATCATGCGAACCTCGCACTTCCCGATCCCGTGAAACCGATGGCACAGGGGGTGTACGTGCCCGGGGTCGGAGGCATGACTTTTGAAGAAGGGCTTGTCGATGTGGGGAAATCTGGGAAACCTGTAATCGGTATACTTTTTGTCAATGTATTTTTTACAAGACATAACACTGATGCGATTGACAGCTTGTGGAAAGCCGTGGAAGCCCAAGGTGGCGAACCCCTGGCTTTCTTCGCCCATTCCTACGAGAACGAACTGAGCGGTTCCATAGGTCTGCGCAGGATCGTGGATGAGCATCTTGTAAGGAACGGAAAACCAATCATTGATGCATTGTTGAACACGATGGGCTTTTCCCTGACGCTTCTGGCCCAACCTGGGTGCGGTGAGCAAAATTCCATTGACAATTTCTTCGAAAGATTGAATGTACCGATCATACAGGCGGTCAACCTGCAGGGTTCCCGCCAGAGGTGGAAGGACAGTCCCTTCGGACTCACTCCCGCCGAGATAGCATATTGTGTATCCAGTCCCGAATTCGATGGACAGATAGATGCACCTCCGTACTGCGGGACCGAGCGTACCGAGGCAGGGGACTACCGTCAGGTCCCGATCGAGGAACGTTGCGGGAGACTGGCGGAGATGGCGGTCAGATGGGCACGCCTGAGGCATACTCCTGAATCCCGGAAGAAGGTCGCCATCCTGATCTACATGTATCCTCCCAGGCAGGATCTCGCCGGCGGAGGATACGGTCTCGATACGATGCAGAGTCTGGTGTCGATGCTCAGCCGCCTGAAGGATGCAGGGTATTCCCTGGACTGGGTTCCGAAGGATGGAAAGGAGATGGTCGACCGTCTTCTCGACGGAGTTACCAACGATGACAACTGGAAATCAGATATCCAGCTCAGGGATGCATCCGTGGATCTGGTATCCCGCAGACAGTACGAGAAGTGGTTCTCGGAGATATCTGAGTCTGCCAGGAAGAGATTCGTGGAGGCCTGGGGAGAACCTCCGGGGGACATACACGTGCTGGGTGACAACCAGCTTCTTCCCGGGATACTCAACGGCAATGTGTTCATTGGGTTCCAGCCAGACCGGGGGAAGACCACGGCAGAAGCCTATCACGATCCTTGGACCGCACCGCCGCATCAGTATCTGGGATTCTACCGCTGGCTGAGGGATGTATGGGGGGCGGATGCTGTAATCCATGTCGGAACGCACGGCACTTTGGAATGGCTTCCCGGAAAAAGTGTGGCCTTGTCTGACGAATGCGATCCAGATACGATCCTCGGAACGATGCCGAACATCAATCCCTACATCATCGACAATCCCGGCGAAGGGATGCAGTCCAAGCGCAGGCAGTATGCGGTAACCACTACCCATATGATTCCTGCGATGGCACGTGCGGGAGGATATGACGAGATCGACGAGGTAGTCACCGCAGTCCAGCAGTATCTGAAGACCAAGGACACGGACAGCAGGGACAAGATCATATCCTCGGTGAGGCAGATCCTGGAACTGTGCGGAAAGTACAATCTCTCCTCGGACCTGGGACTGTCTCCGGACTGTTCCGTCGACGAGATGGATGCGAAGGTGGACCGGCTCTACGATTACCTGCTGGAGGTCAAGGAAGCCATGATCAAGGACGGTCTGCACATCCTAGGGGAGGTTCCGGAAGGGGAACGTCTCTGCGAGACAATCTACTCGCTTACGAGGTCCCCGAACGATGTCGTTCCGTCCCTCCGTGATGCCGTGGCGGCCTACCGCGGTTACGACATGGGATCCCTTCTGAAGGATCCCTCCGGGACCGGCCCCGATGGAAAACTCAATGGTGAACTGGTCGAGTCGATCGACGGACAGGTGGACGAATTCCTTCACCGTGTGGAGTCCGTCGGATTCGACAGGGAAATGACCCAGGCTATCGCGGATGAGATGTTTCCCGATGAGGGAGGCGGACTTTCATCGGTCTCCGATTTCATCTGCGGGTTCCTGATTGATGCGGTCCGCAGGATGACCGACGAGGTCACGAACATCCTCCGGTGTCTAGACGGGGAGTACATCCGTCCCGGACCGTCGGGTTGTCCGGGAAGGGGGCGTGCGACGATCCTTCCCACGGGGAGGAACTTCTATTCCATCGACTCGGACGGCGTACCCTGGCACTCCAGCTGGGACATCGGATCGGAAATGGCGGAGGCTATGGTCCGGAGGTATGTCGAGGACAACGGAACCTATCCTGACACGGTCGGAGTGGTCCTCTGGGCCACGGACACCATGAAGACCGGCGGGGATGATGTGGCATACATCCTCAGGCTGATGGGACTCAGACCCGTGTGGACGGGATACGGCGGGAGAGTGAAGGACCTCGAGGTCATCCCACTCCAGGAGCTCGGAAGACCCAGGATCGACGTCACGGTTAGGATCAGCGGACTCTTCAGGGACACGTTCCCCAACCTATCCAACATGATCGACCGCGGGGTGCAGATCATCGCCGCCCTCGACGAGGACGACGATGCGAACCATCTCGCGGCCAACGTGCGCAGGGACACGGTGGAGGCGCTGGAGAGAGGTCTGCCGGTGGACCAGGCACGCCGTGAGGCCAGTCTGCGCGTCTTCGGTGATGCCCCGGGACAGTACGGCAACGGCATATCCGATGCCATCACGACCGGGGAGTGGAGAACGGTGGACGATCTCGGGGAGATATTCGTCAGGCACGGATGCTACGTCTATGGTCGCGGACTGCAGGGAGAGTCCCGTCCCGAGATGTTCCGCAGACGTCTGGGCACCATCGACGTCACCGTGAAGAACCACAACACCAGGGCCGTGGACATGCTCGACATGGACGACGACTTCGACAGTCTCGGAGGATTCACCGCTGCGGTCACGTCGGTCCGCGGAAGGAAGCCTGTATCCTACATGGGGGACTCCTCCGACACGAGGAACCTCAGGCTGCGCACCACCGAGGAGGAATGCCGTTTCATCTTCCGCAGCAAGATCAACAATCCGAAATGGCTCGACGGACTCAGGCAGCACGGTTTCGAGGGTGCAAAGGAGCTTTCGAAGCTGTTCGACTTCGTGATGGGGTGGTCCGGGACCTCGGACATCATCGAGAACTGGATGTATGATGATCTGGCATCGAACTTCGTCACCGACGACGATGTCCGTGAGTGGATAAAGGACGAGAACCCCTATGCGATGATGGCGATGCTGGCACGTCTGCAGGAGGCCCAGGACAGAGGATTCTGGACCGCGTCTGACGAGATGCGCGAGAGACTGAAGGACATCTATCTGGAGTTCGAGGAGCGCATCGAGGAGGTTACTGACCGCTGAGCTGCAGCAGTTCTGCAGGGCCCACGAGGATCACTCCCTCGTTCCTGGCCTTTTTCTGCAGCTTGTCCTCGAAACCTGATATGGAGAACATGACGAGTCTCTTGTCCGGGACCTCCGAGATGAGCTCCGCGCGGGCCGAGAAGGCCTTGAGGGCGCCGTTGTCGATCTTGCCTCCGCGGAACTTGCAGTCCGCGACCAGACAGACCTCCTGCTCATCCTCTTTCACAATCGCGAGCATGGTGGGCTTGAAGGTGTTCTCCTCCTTGATCCACCACCTTCCGATGTTCACGCAGTCGTGATGCCTGAGCAGGTATTCCTCGCAGATGTCCCTGAACCTGAGTTCCATGAACATGTCGACGTAGTGCTCGATGTCCTCGTAGCCCGGCCTGTCTCCGAACTCCAGGACGGGGTTGCCGCGGATGACCATCAGGTAGAAGGCGACCAGGGGGTTCTTGATGATGTACACGGGCTTGCGGGGTGCGTTGCCCACGGGATTGAGTCTGCAGATGAGGTCCTCTTCGGTCAGCTTCTTCAGATAGATGTCGCAGAGCTGTCTGGAGATGCCCTCGGTCTGGGCGATGTCCACTGGACGGCCCATGGAGTTCGCCATGTCTGAGAGGATCGCGCAGCACATGGGGTAGGGGACGGAACTTCTCCTGAGGATGAGCTCGCATTCGGTGCAGAGCTTGGGATAGTTGCCGAGGAACGCCTTCTCTACCGAGGACTCGAAGTCGGATTTGTTCATCAGCGAGTGGTATGCGGGGCTGCCGCCCACGACCATGTACGTCCTGAGGGCGTCCATCGGGGACATCTTCGGGTGCATCAGCCTGCTCTCCTCGAACGACAGGGGCTCCAGCTCGATGACGTCGCTGAAGGTCATGCCGAACCTCTCCCTGTCGTTGTGTCCGATTAGGATGACCATGTGCTCCCTCTGCTCGGAGAACCACCTGACCTGCGACACGAAGCTGTCGGGGGCATTGTGGGTCCCGTCGAAGACGATGACGGGGTCGTACTCCCTGGCGATTCCCGTGAGGATCTGGAAGAGGTAGGCGAAGTCCAGGTCCTCGGACTCTATGGGTTCTCCCGTGAAGTCCTCCATCGCGTTCCTGAAGCTCCTGAGGCATTCGCGTTCGGTGCCCTCCCTGAAGGTGGTGTGGATGCATTTCGACTTGTCGCAGAACCTCCTGACGAACGTGGTGGCACCCATGCGGGGCTCCGCCTCCACGTAACAGATCTTCCTCTCGCTCTCGAGAACCCTGTCGAGTCTCCTCAGTTCTTCCTGCCTGCCTACGAAGGATGCCATTGAATCAATTGTCCATAATAATTTGACAATATAATCCTTGTCCGGAACAGGCACTGTCGTCAGGAGTCGATGGCGGACTTGACACCCTCCGCGAAGCGGTCCGCGTCGAGGTCCTCCAGCTTGAAGTATCTCGCGCCCATCTTCTCCGCGAGCTTCTCGGCATTGTCGAAGTGGGGGAATCCCATGCCTGCGTCTACCACGATCCACCTCACGTTGGGGATCTTGATGTCCTCGGCCATCTTCTGCACCTCGGCATTGGCATCGGCACCCTGCTGCAACGGCACGTTGGCCCTTCCGTCGGTGACCAGGATGACGAAACATCTCTCTCCGACATGGCAGCGCGCATAGGCTGTCATATATTCGTTGACTTTCTCGAGAGCAGGTCCCAACGGGGTCTTTCCTCCCGTGGGGAGTTCCTCGAGCATCCTGTATCCGTACTCCACTGACTTGGTCGGCGGAAGGATGACCTCCGTGGAGTCCCTGCGGAACGCCATCAGTCCGATGCGGTCCCTCTTGACGTAGCTGTCCCTGAGCATCGACAGGATGGCTCCCTTGACCGTGGCCATCCTCTTCCTGACACCGAGGGATCCGCTGGCGTCTACGAGGAACAGCAGGGTGCATCCGCTGCGTCTCTCCCTGACCTTCTCGCGTATGTCCTGCGACTCGATGACTATGCTGACCCTGTCGCTCTCCCTCACCTTCTGGTAGGGGGCCGCCGCCCTGATGGTGGCGTCGAACGCGATGTCGGTGGTCCTACCGTTGGGGATCCTCGAGCGGGCGTATCTTCCGGTGCCGTCCGCGCTCTGTGCCATCGCTCTGCGTCCCTTGCGGGTCTTGGTGCGGGACGGGAGTCTCTCGTTGTTGTTCAGATAGTCGATGACCCTGAACTCCCTGCCGATCTCGAACATCATCTCCTCGAGGTCGGGCAGGTCGGGAGGATTCTCCGGGGGCTGCTCGTCCCTGTCCTGCTCCTCGTCATCCTGTTCCTTGTCCTCCTCTCTGTCCTCAGACGGGGGATCGTCGTCGGGAGGATTCTCCGGGGGCTGTTCGGGTTCGTCCCTGTCGTCCTCCTCGTTCTCCTCGGGGGGCTGCGGAGGTTCGGGCGGAGGCTGGTCGTAGCTTCTCCTGTGGGGCAGGCAGAGGACGGATGCCTCCTCCACGTCCTTCCTGATGACCTCGTCCCTTCCGTTGAGTGCGGCGAGGGCCTTAGCGCAGTTGACCATCGCGAGGTCGCCCCTGAGTCCGTCCGCCCCCACCTTGATGCACAGTTCGGTGATGACCGACACGAGCTCGTCGGAGATCGTGACGAGCGGAAGGATGTTACGTGCCCTGTCGATCCTCCGGACTTCTCCGTCCTCGTCCTCCTGGAACAGTCTGCGGAATCCCTCCGGGTCACGGGCGTGTTCGGCATTGCGGGAGAGCACCAGGCGTCTCATCCCCTCGTCCATCGGAGGGACGTAGGCACAGAGGTCGAACCTGTCGAGAAGGTGCTCGCTGAGATCGGTGTCCTCGGGATTCATGGTCGCCACGAGGATGGTGTCGCAGGTGTATTCTGCGGATATGGGTCCCCTCTCCACGCGGACGACTCCGTTGATGACGCAGTCCATCAGGCCGGAGAGCATCGAACGGTCCATCAGGTTAACGTCGTCGACGTAGAGGATGTTGCGGTCCGCCCTCGCGAGCAGACCGGGCTGCATCTCCGGTCTTCCCGTCTTGAGGGTCTTCTCTATGTCGAGTCCGCCGAACAGCTGCTCGTCGGTGACGTTGAGGGGACAGTTGACGATCCTCCTCCCGGAGATTCCGGAGCAGGCGCGTGCGAGGGTCGTCTTGGCGGTTCCGCTTCCGCCCCTGTTCAGGACGGTGCGCACGCAGGGGTTGACGAGGGCACACTCCAGTGCCCTCTTCCCGTCGTCCATCCCGACGACGGCCGAGAACGGGAACACGTTCAGAGGCTCTGGAGACATTCCTCGAGCTCCTGCGCGTCAAGGCCGGATTCCTCGAACGGACGCCTCTTGAGACGATGTGCCAGGACCAGTTCCGCGGTGGCCTTTATGTCCTCCTTGGTGACCTGTGTCCTGCCCTCCAGGGCGGCATTGGCCTTCGCGGCCTTGAGAAGCGTGATGTCCGCCCTGTGTCCGTCGATTCCGAAGTGGATGGTGACGGAGACCACCGCATCGACGATGTCGTCGCCGGCGACGACCTTCGGAAGGAGCGCACGTGCCCTCTCGACCTTCTCGGTCATCGCGTCGAGGTCCTTCTGGCACCTGGCGATAAACGCCTCGGGGTCCATGTCGTACTCGACCCTCCTCTTGACGACCATCGCCCTCATCTTCACGTCCCTCTCCCCCTTGATGTCGAGGGAGAGTCCGAACCTGTCGAGGAGCTGGGGCCTGAGGTCACCCTCCTCGGGGTTCATTGTTCCGACGAGGACGAACCTCGCGGGGTGGGAGAAGGAGACGCCCTCCCTCTCGACATAGTTGACTCCCATCGCGGCAGAGTCCAGGAGAAGATCGACGAGGTGGTCGTCGAGGAGGTTCACCTCGTCCACGTAGAGGATGTTGCCGTTGGCAGATGCGAGCACGCCGGGCTCGAACTTCTTCTCACCGGTCTTCAGGACGTGCTCGAGGTCCAGGGTTCCGGAGACACGGTCCTCGGTGGCGGACAGGGGGAGGTCGATGACCCTCATCCTGACTTGCTCGGACTCCAGATTCTCGCCCCTGGAGACCTTGTCCCTGCAGTAGGGGCAGTACCTGTCCTCGCGTCCGAAGTCGCAGCGGAAGGGACATCCCTTTACGACGGTCCTGTGGGGGAGGACCTTGTTCATGGACCTGACGGTGGTGGACTTGGCGGTTCCCTTCTCTCCCTTGATCAGGACTCCTCCGATTCCGGGGTCGATGACGTTCAGAAGAAGTGCCTTTTTCATGTTGTCCTGTCCGACAACCTCTGTGAATGGGAAAACGGTGGGCTCGCCTGCCATGTTATCTGCCTGTGTGGTGGATTGTACATCCAATATACTTCGGACATATGGGCCATCAGATAAAAATGGTATCATCGCCCAGACGCACAAAATATATCCCAGGAACAGGATTCCAGGACGATGAGCAACCGTGTGATGTACCTTCTGGCATTCGGTGTCTACCTCCTGTTCTTCGCCGCCCTTGTGGCAGACTTCATGTGCTTCAGGAACGACGAGCAGACGATGGTGTTCGGCATGTACCTGCTGTCCACCGGACTGATGGCGGTGACCCTGATCCTCGCGGCACTGTTCCTGCGTCGCTCCCCCTCGGAGAGATACCAGGAGATGTATGCCGAGAAGGAGAAGGAGGACGAGGGGAAGAAGGACTGGTGAACCTCACCTGTCCGTGATTTCCTCGATCCTCTCCTCCGTCTCCATGAAAAGCTCCATTATTTTCTGACGGTATTCGTCTGAGGCGTCCCACAGGCCCCTCTCGATGGCCTCCTGCAGACGGTTGAGGATGTTCATCATCGCATAGGGGTTGACATCCTTCATCCATTCGCGGGTGTCATCGTCCAGAAGGAACTTGTCAGTGAGTCCCTCGTACATCCAGTCCTCTGCCACGTCGGATGTCGCTCCCCAGGCCATCGTGAACTCGGTGAGGCTCGCCATCTCCGCGGCTCCGCGGTATCCGTGCTCCTTCAGACCGTTGATGAATTTGGGGTTGAGCACCTTGCTCCTGAACGTCAGGCGCAGCTCGTCCTTGGTGGTGCGGACCTTCGTCTTCTTCGGATCGGAACCGTCGCCCATGACGGTCATCGCATCCTTCCTGCCGTATGCGCGGACGAACGCGTTCATTCCCCCGAGGTACTCGTAGACGTCGTCGCAGTCCAGGAGATCTATCTCCCTGTCGGGCATGTTCTTGACGGTGACTCCGACCTTCGAGAAGCGTCTGATGAACTCTCCCCTCATCTTCTGGCCGTAGTTGCCTTTCGAATATCCGTTGCTGCACCAGTCGATGTAGACGTCCGCCAGATCCTGCACGGTCTTCCAGGCACCGGTCTCTATCGCCTTGTTGACTCCGGTTCCGTATCCTCCCGGAGGTGCACCGAAGATGCGTACCGCATTCCTGCGTCTGGCCTCGTCAGGAGTCAGTCCCTCGGCGATACCTTCTACGATATCCTTCCGGAGGTTGGCTGCCAGGCAGTTGTCCTCATCGGATTCATCAAGGGATGCAACGAGGTTTACTGCGTCGTCAATCAGGTCGATAAGGTTGGGGAACGTGTCCCTGAAGAGTCCGGTGATATTGACCGAAACATCTACTCTGGGTCTCCCTAGTTCCTCGAGCGGGACAATCTCCAGGTCGACGACCTGTCCGCCGGTTCCTGCCCATACGGGCCTGACCCCCATGAGCCAAAGGATGTAGGCGATGTCGTCTCCCCCGGTCTTCATCGTATCTGTGGCCCAGATGATGAATCCTACCTCACGGGGGAACTCTCCTTTCTCTGAGGTGTACTTATCGATCATCTGGTCGGCCATCCGTTTTCCGATCTCCCACGAGGAACGGTTCGGCACCGTGTCTGGATCAAGTGAGTAGTAGTTCCTTCCCATGGGGAGGATGTCCGCATTTCCGCGGGTGGGTGCACCGGACGGTCCCGGGAGGACGTACTGTCCGTCCAGTCCGTCGAGGGTGTTGCCGATCTCCTCGGTCATCCTCATGATGTTGGGGGCGAGGACCTCGCACATGTAGCGGATGGATTTTTCAAGTTCGGGCGTGGGATTGCCGGCCTTCTGGACGCATGCGTCCGTGTCGTAGCCGCATTCCCTGGCGAATGCGATAAGTTCCTGGACTTCCGCATCGATCCTTTCCGTGACGATGCTGCTGATTTCCCCGTTCGGAAGGATACGGGACGGGTCCTCGAGAAGAGCATCGAAATCATATCCCCTGCTTGCGGAATAAGCCAGCCTTAGGGAGGGGATGTCCCCGTTGTCCAGTCTCATCAGGGAGTAGACCATTTCGTCGAAGTGGTTGTCCCTGGGAACTTTTCCCAGCACATGGAGGTCAGATCTTACGAGTGCATCTTTGATCTCGTCAATGTACTCGTGGAGATCTATGATATGTTCCTCGAAATCTCTCACGGATATATCCTCTGGAAGATCGAGGTCGTGGAGGATCTTGTTCTTCCTGGCACATTCCAGTATCTGGGATACCAGGACGTCGAGACGGTCGCGGGATGCGTTGGTCTTCAGTCTGAAGTAGTCCTGCAGGGGAATCTCCATCTCCTCGATCTCCCTGTACCTTCCGGCACGTGCCATGGTGGGGGGCATATGCCCGATGAGGACGGAGTTGATCCTCCTCTTGCACTGGATCCCCTCGCCCGGGTCGTCCACGATGTAGTAATACATGTTGGGCAGACCTCCGAGCACGACATCGGGGTCGCACTTGGCGGACATTCCGACGTTCTTTCCGGGAAGCCATTCGATGGTTCCGTGGGTACCGACATGGAGGATCATATCTGCCTTGAACACGTCCCTGATCCAGCGGTAGTATGCGAGATACTGGTGCTGGGCGAAGACGACAGGGTCGTGGATGCCCTCCTCCATCTTGTCCGCCAGTCCTCTCAGAGGCTGGTATCCGACGAATACGTTGCCCTTGATGATCCCGGGGACGATGATCCTCCTCCGGTCGACCATAATTTCGCCGGGGGCCTCTCCCCAGTCCTTCTCCATCTGCTCCCTGTCCCATTCGGGGACGGACCTGTACCATTCGAGGTAGTCCTTCTCGGAGATGGTGTCGACGGCCTTTTTCCTCACTGTCTCTGCCGACATGCTGTCGAGATCGTTGGTGACCCCGTCGAGGACCTCGTCGATGAACGCCTTTCCGTCGGCGGGGACGTTCTCCACGATGTATCCATGACCGGAGAGCTCCTTCAGGATGTTCGCGACGCTCTCGGGAGTGTCCAGTCCTGCCGCGCTTCCGATGCATCCCGAGTTCGGACGGGACTGCCACATCAGGATGGCGATCCTTCTCTCGGACGGCGGGATCCTCCTCAGTCTGGCCCAGTTGAACGCGAGGTCCGCGATCCTGTCCATTCTGTCCTGGATGGGGATGGCCCTCTTCATCCCGCTCTTCTTCGGGGTGTAGCAGATTGGGAATCCTATGATGTTCCCGTCCAGCTCGGGGAAGATCACGTTGGCGCTGATGTCATGCTTGTTGAGACCGATCTTGTCGTTCTCGAAGTCGCTGTAGTCCCCCGTGACGGTGATGGCGTGGATCACGGGTATGTTCAGGATGTTGCGGTAGTAGTTCTCCACGTCCGCGGTGCCCACTCCCTTGATCTCGCGGGAGTTGCCGAGGACGGAGAACGAGGTGACGACGATGAGGACGTCGGGAATGGTCCTCCCGTCCTCCGTGAAATACTTGAGAAGCGTGGGTTTCGCACCGGGATTGTCCTTCGCGGAGTATGACACGGCGGAATAGAACACGGGGATGGTGTTCATCCCTCTCGCCTCGAGGGTGTCCGTGAGCGCATCGATCTGTCCCAGGTTGCCGTAGACCCAGAGGGTGCTGGCGAACAGTATGCCGACAGTCAGTCTGCTCCTGTCGAGGGTCGGAAGGTAGTCCTCCTTCGTGAGGTCGCGCGGAAGACCCTTGTGGTACAGTCCCTCCGACCTCTGGACGATGGGTTCCGGAGGCTCCGCGTCGGTGAATCCGCAGAGGCGGGCCATGTAAGCGTACATGCCGTACTCGTTCTCCGATCCTCTGCTGGCACAGTATCTGCACACCTGTGCGAACTGCTCGTCGGTGCCCCGGAAGGTGTCACGGAACATCATCGTGACCTCCGCGTTACCGGAATATACAAGGATGTATCCCCTGCAGGACTCGAAGGCCTTCTGCAGCTTGGGGAAGCGTTTGAAGCGTGCCGTGTCGGACATGCATCTGAGGAAGACGAAGTCGGACTGCGTCACGCTGCGGTACAGCTCCTGATAGGTCAGGACGTCGTCGTCCGCATCGTCCGAGTTGATGGCGAAGACGGTCGGCTCAACTCCCAGCTCCCGCAGTCTCTGTGCGGGTTCCGCCATGACAGAGGCATCGGCGGTCTGCACCGAGATGACAGTTATCCTCATCGCATCGCCTCAGAATGTGCTCTTCTTCCTCTGCTTGAACAGGAAGTAGAGGAACATCGGGCTGCCGATGAGGGCGGTCACGACCCCGCAGGGCAGTCCGCCGGGCAGGGACCTGACGACCACGTCGCTCACCAGGATCAGCAGGGATCCGGACAGTGCGGAGAGGGGAATGAGGGGTCTGTTGTTGTTTCCCACGAAGAGCCTCGTGAGGTGTGGGGCCACGAGTCCCACGAATCCGATGGTTCCGGTGTAGCAGACCACGATGGCCACTCCGAGCGATATGAGCGTGAATGAGATCAGTCTGATTTTGTTGGGGTTCTCACCAAGGCTCTGGCACACCTTGTCCCCGGCCATGAGGACGTTTATCTTCCTCGACATCGCGGTGAACACGACAATGAGCAGGACGCAGCCCACGAGGAGGGGAATGACATCCTCCCACTGGATCTTGGTGAGGGTTCCGACACCCCAGATGTAGATCTCCTGGAGCTTCTCCTCGCTGGTGTTGAACTTGAGGAATGTCGTGGACGCGCTGAAGACATACATCATTCCGATTCCGAGGAGGATCATCATGTTGGGGCTGAGTTTCTTCAGGGATGATGCGGAGACGATGACGAGGGCGGGGACCATCGCGAAGATGAACGAGTTGGCACAGAGTGCGATATCCTTTCCGACCCCGGGGATGACCGAGACTCCGAGTGCGATGCACAATGTGGCACCGAACAGTGCCGCGGAGGATATTCCGATGGTGTACGGCTCCGCGAGGGGGTTGTGGGTGAGCGTCTGCATGACCGTTCCGGACACCGCCAGCGTGGTTCCCACGAGGATGGCGGCGATGGTGCGGGGGGAGTTGACGTCGATGACGACGTAGTCGATCATGCCCGCGATGTATCCGACGGGTTCGATGCCCTTGATGCGGTTGATGATGGCGTCGAGTGCCTCCTGCATGGAGACCTCGAAGCTGTTGATTGACAGTGAATAAATGGCCAGCACGAGAAGCACCGCGAGAAGTGCCAGGCTGATGAGTATCTGTTTCGGGCGGTTCTTGTGATATTCGCGTTTGGGTGAGGATTGAGCCATCTTACCACATGCTCCTCTTCTGGCGGATGATCAGGTACAGGAAGATCGGGGCACCGATGAACGAGGTGATGACTCCGACGGGAATGGTCGCTCCGACGTCGATCGCCCTCGAGATTATGTCGCATCCCAGTAGGAACACTCCTCCGAAGGCGGCGGAGGCCGGCAGGAGGAACTTGTTGTCCGCTCCCAGGAACATGCGTATCATGTGGGGGATGACCAGTCCCACGAATCCGATTATGCCCACATAGCTGATCACGATGGCGGCCATCAGTCCGAGGACCACCAGGCACAGGATCCTGAGCCTCTCGATGTCCAGTCCGAGGGCCTTCGCCTCCTTGTCCTCGAGGGCCATTATGTTCAGCTTGCCTGCGAGAGGCAGGAGTACGGCCAGTCCTACGAGGGTCATACCTGTCGACAGGGGCAGCACGTCCCAGTTGAGATCGGAGAGGGTTCCCACCTGCCAGGTGTAGACCACGGAGAGCGTGGCTGAGTCGGTGCTGACCATCATCAGGGTGGTGAGCGAGTTGAACAGGTATGACACTGCGATTCCGGACAGGACCAGGGATGCGGGCGACCTGCGGAAGAAGGGTGCCATGCACACGATGATGGCGATGGGGATCATCGCGAAGATCACCGCGTTCACGACGAGCAGGCTTCCTCCGACCGAGATCCCGAGGGTCAGTGCGAGCGCGACACCGAACATCGCTCCGGAGGAAACTCCGGTGGTGTAGGGATCGGCAAGGGGGTTCTTCATGACGCTCTGCATCACGGTTCCCGCGATGGACAGGGCGACTCCCGCGACGACGGCGAACAACGCCCTGGGGACACGGAAGTTCCAGACGATGTTGTCCGCGTACTCGTAGTCGGCACCCTCCACATGCACTCCCGTGATGTGGTTGAGGACGTGCTCGTAGACCTCCCCGACACTGAGGTTCAGGGTGCCCACGCACAGCGACACGAAGAATGTACAGATTGTCGCGACAACGCAGATCGCGATGAAGATTATCTTGAGATGGGTGTATCTGGAGTAGTCTTCCTTCATCTGTGTCTTGGATTCGGTCATCAGATCACTCCAGAGGGGGTGGGGGCCAGAGCCCCCGAAGATGTTTACTCGGCGGCTCCTGCGAGGAGTGCGGCCTTCACGTTCTGGACGAACTTGTTGACCTCTCCCTCGAAGAAGGCGAACCTATCATCCACGGACTTCTCCATGAACGCGGCACCATCGGTGGTGTCGGGGAAGTAGTAGTGGGAGAAGTAGTTGGTTTTGGGTGCGAGGTTGACCACGAGGTGTCCATACACTGCGGTGCAGTAGATGGTGGAGGAGGCATACTTCTCGGACAGGTTGTTGCTGAAGGATGCGTAGATCTCGAGGCCGGTCTCCTCGTCCTTGAAGGTCACGGGGTTGTTGTTCTTCTCGACGATGGCGTCCTTGTAGGTGGCGAATGCCGCCTTGGCCTCATCTAGGTCCTCGTGGTATTCGAAGATCATGGACTTGGTCGCGTTGGACTTGTTGTAGTTCACGAAGGTGATCTGCACGACACCGTCATCTGCTCCCTTGGCGAACTTTCCGTACACGGTGGCCTTGGAGGAGAGGATGGAGTTGACTGCCTTCTCCTGGGTCCTGAAGATCACGGAGTCGACGTACTTTGCGCTGATGTTGTTGCAGACGATGAAGTCTCCGTTGTCGTCGACGGTGCTTCCGGCGGCGATGCAGACGAATCCCTCCTTGGTGACGTTGTTCACGATGTGGAGCTTGGTTCCGTATGCGAACACTGCACCGCTCTTGACGGGGTTTCCGCTCATGTCGGTGACGGTGACATCCTCGGAGATGGTCACCTTGTAGTTGCTGGAGGTGATCGCGAGGGAGTGGTTGGGTGCGTCATCGAGGGACTTATTGTAGAGTGCGGCGAAGCTGCTGTGGATGTTGTCTGCCCAGAGGCGGGACAGGGAGGGACAGTCCTCGTTGTACAGGGTGTATGCGATGTATGCGACCCTGACGGGGACGGGGATGGATCCGCTCACGAGGACCTGGCCGTCGTAGGCGTGGTCCCACTTGCTCATCTGGTTGGCGTACTCGGCCCACTGTGCCGCGACCTCGTCGGTGGTCTTGGCGTAGGTGAGTGCGGTCCTGATGTGGACGATGTTGTTGTAGTCGTACTTGCGGGTGTCGAAGATTCCGAGGTTGTCGGCGACGCTGATGCTGGTGGAACCTCCGAAGTTGTATCCCTCGAGTCCGAACATCGCTCCTGCGGCCTTGCAGAAAGCGGTGTAGTCGGAGTCCTGGGAGGAGATGGCTCCGGTGGTGGAGGATGCGATGACCTTCTTGATCTTGTCAGCGGGAACGTCCTTCAGTGCATCGGAGATGTCCTTGAAGGTGGAGTCGTAGAGGTTGATGAGGGTGGCAGCCCTGTCTCCCTTGTTGAAGAGGAGTCCGAGAAGGCTGATGGAGTGGGTGTACACATCGGGGTCGACGGATGCGGCCGCGAGCCTGATGACGTCGACGTTGGCACTCTCGAACGCATCCTCGTTGGTGAGGTAGCTCCTGTTCCAGTCGGAGATGGCGAGGGTGACGTGCTCCTTGTTGATGACGTCGGAGGATCCGGACTTTCCGTCCTCGAAGGTAATCTTCATGGCGGAGCTGTCGAACTTCTTGGTGTGGGAGTCGAGGAGATAGGTGTCTCCGTAGAGGTAGGTGTCGTTTCCGTCGCTGTAGCTTGCTCCCTTGACCTCGTCGATGATTCCGAGGGTGTAGAGGAGGATGAAGGAGTTGGCGGATCCGGTGATGATGGTGGAGGTCACGGGGAACGCGGTGTCCACGAGCTTGGTGTCCATGGTTCCGTCGCCGTCCACGTCATGGTAGACGATGTGCCAGATTCTGGCGTTCTCACGGTTGGCGACCTTCTCGACGAGGGTCACGTCCGCCTCGTCGAAGGTTCCGTTGTTGTCGGCATCGGCGATGGGGAAGAGGTAGAGGGGGGCAGACTTGGAGAGCATGTCCCTGATCGCGGTGACATCCTGGGCGTCGATGACGTTGTCGCCGTTCACGTTTCCAAGGACCTTGAGTCCTGCGGAGGTGATGGACTTGGCGACGGAGACCGCGTAGGAGGAGAAGTGGTTGGTGGTGAAGGTGACCATTCCATCCTCGAATTTTCCGTTGACCTGCTGGGGGGCGTTGTTGGAGGTGAGGTAGCTGACGACGACGTCATCTGCCTTCTCGTTCGCGGCGAGCTCGTAGGGGACGGAGACAGTGACGGTTCCATCCTTGAAGTTGGAGTTGGTTCCGAACTTGAAGTCGAGGACCTTGGAATCCTTGAAGAGGGTCTTGTTGGTCTCGTCGAGGGTGGAGGGGTCCACGTTGGTGACCGAGAGGTCCGCGGCGAAGAGAATGCTCTGGATCGCCTTGTTGTCGAAGACAACGGTGTATTCGGAGGACTTGAAGGTCAGTTTGACCTTTGCATCGGTCTTTGCAACCGACTTGAGATCATCGAGCTGGGCCTGGGTAAGGGTCTGACCCTCCTCGATGACGATGCTGTTCTTGCTCTCTCCGCTCTCGTTTCCGCCGGTGATCACGAATGCCGCGGAGGCGATGACCGCCACAGCAACCACGATGCTGAGGATGAGGGGGAGAAGCGTCTTCTTGTCTAATGCCATGATATCATTAGGATATATTATCCAGCTATGTCGATAAATCTCCTCTATATACGCATTTGGACTAAGTATCCAATATGATTATATAGTAGACATATGGCGGAAGTAAGGACAGTCATCCATCCTACGCATATCAGCGTAGAGGCAAATGTCGGTTCGAGATTCTGCGGACGTGATCAATGCACCAGGTCCTCCATCGAGCAGTGCAGGGAACGTGCAAGATTGAAGAGGATGGTCCCCTGTGCGTTCCTGAGGTCGAGCGCCCCTCTTTCATATGCCTGTATGGTGCGGAGGTTGACTCCCGAGACTTTCGACAGCTGGCTCTGTGAGAGTCCTGCCTTCTTGCGATAATGCGCGAGGGTCTGTTCGGGGTGCAGCCTGGCCTCGAAATAGGCCACCAGTCTGCTTATGTCCGCCTCGTGATACGGATGATACAGTCTCAGCAGGTCCGACAGGTCGCAGACGCTGAACAGATCAGCGAAGGTGGTGTCGAAATGCCATTGCAGGTAGGCGATGCTGTGGCCCGCCCAGTATGCCTCCCTGTACCTACGCGGGGTTGAACGGTCCACGCGTCTGCCGACGATGAGCGAGAGCAGGTCGGAGGAATCCATTCCTCCGTTGTACTTGTGGTCCCCCGCCTCGAAAGATCTGGTGTATCTGGACAGCGTGAACACCTCCTCGAAGATGTCGGGGGTGATCCTCTCCTGATCCAGAGCGAGCTCGAACACGTTCCCGAGAGTCTTCCTTGCACGTTCAAGCCGATGTCCGGGGTATGCGCGTATCTCCATCCTGTATCTCCTCACGTAGTATGTCCACCATCAGCAGATCCCTCGAGGCATCCGAGTCCAGTTCGAGATACTCCTGTTCGGCATCAAGGTTGCGCTGCTCCCTTTTCCTCCAGTACACCTCGTGGTCTGCCACTTCATGTCCGATGAATTTCACCCTTTCAAAGGCCTCCGGACTTTTCAGAACGATCTGCTCACCCAGATCTCCGAGTTTCAGGGCTCTGCCGAGTGTGTTGACTCCGATGATGCCCGAAAGAAAGTCCTGTGCGATCGAGAAGTAGCTGTCATCCGCACGATATCCTTTGATGATGTCCGCATCATCGATATCGATCGAGAAGTGTCTGACCAGATATTTGGCAGCCTCCTTCTGGAGTTCGCGCTCCAGCTCAATGTTGCGGAATCTCACCAGGGTCGCCATCCAGTTTAGGACGTTGTATCCCTTGTTCAGGTCCAGTATCTTGAATCCGCTGGTATCAAGGAGGTATTCGTTCGAGTATCCGTCCCTGTCGATGTCCACTGCCCATTCCAGAGCGAGTTCCCTGGATTCGGTGCAGTAGAATCCCTGTCCGAAATCGGAATGCGGATTTCCCTTTGACAGTTCGGGGGTTTCCACAACCATCGGGGATCCGTGAAACAGTCTAAGATCCTTCTTCATCTATACTATTGTGATAGTATATTATGCATATAATGTTTGGTCCGGGCCAGAGGACATCTTCCGGCCCGGATCGAGGCACTGTTCAGATCTTCCTGTTCTTGATGAGGTACATGTCCACGGCGAAGAAGCAGACCGTGAACAGTGCCAGGATGCCGAGTGCCCAGAACGGGAAGGCATACAGGTCGAGGGTGGCTGCCCTGATGCAGACGCTCGCCTCGGTCAGGGGCAGGAGGTACAGCGCGGCCTGAGCCCACTCTGGGAGGGAGCCGACGGAGAAGAAGGTTCCACAGAGGAAGGTCATGGGTGTGATGACCAGTGAGCTGAATGTGGCCATCGCCGCGTGGGACCTCGCGAGGAGTGCCGCGGTGACTCCGAGCAGGGAGAACGTGAAGCACGCGAGAAGCAGACTGACGATGAACATCGGGGTCAGATGCAGATACGAGGGTTCGAGCGCATATCCGATGATGAACATCAGCGAGGTGCTGAGGAGTCCCCTGCACACTCCGACCACGGTCTTTCCGACGATCATCGACGCGTTCCCTATGGGACACATCATCATCTCGTCGAAGCATCTGTAGTACAGCCTCTGCACGTTCAGCCTCGTGGACGTGGCGCTGAAAGATGCGGAGAGCGATGACAGCGCGATGATTCCGGGGATGATGAAGTCCAGGTATGGGACCGTCACGCCGTTCACGTCCACCGCGCCCGCCTTGAGTCCGTATCCGAACGCGAGCAGGTACAGGATGGGTGTCATCAGGCTGGAGATGAGGATGTTCTTGAGGGTGTGCCTCATGTAGCGCAGGTCTCCCCACGCGACGTGGTAAACCTCCTTGAAGAACGACATCACATGCCACCTCCCATCTTCTTGGCACCGCCGGTGAGGAAGCTGTCGTCCCCCACCTTGTTGCCGGTCATCTCGACGAACGCGTCGGACAGGTTGGTCCTGCGCACCGTGACGGTGTAGGTGTCGTCGAGGGTCCTGGTGAACTCCTCCGCCTCCGCCTTGGTTCTGAAGTAGGAGTACTGGGTCTTTCTGTCGGGACCGAAGTACTCCACGGTGAACTCTCCCAGGCTCCTTGCGAGGTTCTCCGGGGTGTCCTCCGCGATGATCCTGCCCTTCTCGATGAAGCCGACCCTGTTGCAGAGGGACTCCGCCTCCTCGATGTAGTGCGTGGTGAGGAAGATGGTCATGCCTCCCTCGTTGAGCTTCCTGAGAAGGTCCCAGAGTCCCCTGCGGGCCTGGATGTCGAGACCGACCGTGGGCTCGTCGAGGAAGAGCAGCTTGGGCTGGTGCACGAGGGCGCAGACGATGGCGACCCTCTTCTTCCATCCGCCGGAGAGCTTGTCGACCTTGTAGTTGTAGTAGTCCCCGAGTCCGATGTATTCCGCGAGCTCGTCGATCCTCTTCTTCCTCTCCGCGCGGGGGATATCCTGGTACATGGCATGCACCATCATGTTCTCCCACACCGTGAGGTCCTTGTCGAGACTGATGTGCTGCTGGATCACTCCGATGGCGGACTTCGCCTCCTTCGGTTCCTTCGTGATGTCGTGACCGTTGATGCAGACGGTCCCCTCGTCGAATCCCGTGAGGGTGCTGAGGACCCTCACCGTGGTGGTCTTTCCCGCGCCGTTCGGTCCGAGGAAGGCATACATCTCGCCACGTCTGACGTGCATGTCGATCCCGTTGATGGCGTTCTTCTCTCCGTATCTCTTCACGAGTCCCTCTACCGCGATGATGTAGTCCTCGTCCATATGATGCACCGTTATTAACGGGATTAATAATCCATCTGCATATATATGTAAGCAATTTTTTGACCCGTAGGGCTGGAGACACACAAAAGATGTCAATGTGTCAAGGGCCGGAACCGCATCCAAACGCACCCTTCCTTTTATATGACCTCCTCGATACATATTCAGTTGGGTGTATTCATCCAAGTGGTCCCTCTGGGACCGAAATGATATAGGTGTGTGTGATGAAAGGAAAACTATACGGTATAGGTGTAGGTCCTGGCGACGCGGGTCTCATGACCCTCAAGGCCAAGGAGATCCTGGACAAGTCGGCTGTTATCGCTTATCCAGTCAAGAAGTACGGTGAGGACGGTGTCGCCCTCGAGATCATCAAGCAGAAGGTCGATGTCTCCGGAAAGGAGGTCGTCGAGCTCCTCTTCAGCATGAACCCCGACGACGAGGTCCGCAAGAAGTGCAGGGCCGACAACATCGAGAGGCTCTGCAAAATGATGGACGAGGGTAAGGACATCTCAATGATCACCCTCGGAGACGTCGCCGTGTACAGCACATACATGTATCTCGACAGGGAGATCCAGGCTCGCGGATACGAGACCGAGATCGTTCCCGGAATCCCCTCCTTCTGCCACGGAGCGGCACTCGCAAGGCTCCCCCTCATGATCGGGGAGGAGAGCGTCGCGGTGGCATCCCTCGCCAAGCGCAACAATGCCAAGGTCGAGCAGGTCCTCGATGCCGTCGACAATCTCGTCATCATGAAGGCCTTCGCCTCCATCCCCGCCATCGTGGAGATGCTCAGGGCGAGGAACATCCCCCTCGAGAACGCGACCGTGATGAGCAACGTCGGAATGTCCGACGAGTACATCGGTCCTCTCAATCCCGACCGTGAGTACGGGTATTTCACAACCGTTTTGATCAAGAAGAAGGTGCAGTAAAATGGCAGCAATGGTACATTTCATCGGAGCCGGTCCCGGAGACCCTGAGCTCATAACCATCAAGGGACAGAGGCTCATCGAGCAGGCGGACGTCATCATCTTCGCCGGATCCCTTGTCAACCCCGCGATCCTCGACAAGAGGAGGCCCGACGCGGAGGTCCACGACAGCGCGTACATGAGCCTCGACGAGGTCATCGACGTCATGATCCCCGCGGTCAAGGCGGGAAAGATGGTCGCCCGTGTCCACACCGGAGACCCCTCCATCTACGGAGCCATCCGCGAGCAGATGGTCAGACTCGACGAGGAGAAGATCGAGTACGACGTCATCCCCGGAGTCAGCTCCTTCTGTGCCTCCGCAGCCGCCGTCAAGAAGGAGTTCACCCTCCCCTCCGTCAGCCAGACCGTCATCATCACCAGGATGGAGGGCAGGACCCCCGTCCCTCCCAAGGAGAAGCTCGTGGACCTCGCGAAACACCACGCGTCCATGTGCATCTTCCTGTCCGTCGGATTCATGGACGAGCTCACCAAGACCCTTATGGAGGCAGGATACGAGCCCGACACTCCCATGGCAGTCGTCTACAGGGCAAGCTGGCCCGAGCAGAAGATCGTCTACGGAACCTGCGCCACCATGGCCCAGATCGTCAAGGAGAACAACATCTCCAGGCAGGCCATGACCATGGTCGGAGGATTCCTCGGTGACGAGTTCGAGCTCTCCAAGCTCTACGACAGCCATTTCACCACCGGCTACCGCAGGGGAAAGGATTGAGATGTCCGGAAAACTCACCGTCGTGGGATTCGGACCTGGAAGCAAGGGTGACATGACCCTCCGCGCCGTCGAGGCCATCGAGACCGCGGACATCGTCACCGGATACACCACCTATGTGAAGATCCTCAAGGAGTTCTTCCCCGACAAGAACTACAAGGCCACCGGAATGATGAAGGAGATCGACCGCTGCAGGATGGCGATCGAGGATGCAATGGCCGGCAACAAGGTTGCCATGGTCAGCAGCGGAGACTCCGGAATCTACGGAATGACCGGCCTCATCTACGAGCTCGCCTTCGACATGAAGGCCGACATCGAGATCGAGTCCGTCCCCGGTGTCACCGCAGCATCCTCTGCGGCTTCCGTCCTCGGAGCACCCCTCATGCACGACGTCGCCCTCATCAGCCTCTCTGACCTCATGACTCCCATCGAGAAAATCATGAAGAGGGTCGAGCTGGCGGGAGAGGCGGACTTCGTCATCACCCTCTACAACCCCAAGAGCCACGGCCGCACCGAGTATCTGGCACAGGCGGCGGACATCCTCCTGAAGTGCCGCTCCCCCGAGACCCCCGTCGGAATCGTCAGGGAGATCGGAAGGAAGGACCAGAGCATGACCATCACCACCCTCGGAAAACTCAAGGAGGCCGAGGTCGACATGCTCTGCACAGTCGTCATCGGAAATTCCCAGACCTATGCCAAGGACGGCCTTATGATCACCCCTCGCGGATACGTCGCGAAGTATCTCGAGTAAACACTTTCGGATATAGGTAGATAAAATGGCATTTGAAATCATGACCCCTCGCGAGATCGAGGAGAAATCCATGGCGACCATCACCGAGGAGCTCAACGGCCGCACCTGGCCCGAGCCCGAGTTCTCCGTCGTCAAGAGGTGCATCCACACCTCCGCAGACTTCGACTACGCAGACAACCTCTGCTTCTCCCCCGACGCATGCAGGATCGGAATCGATGCGATCCTCAAGGGAGCTGACATCGTCACCGACACAAAGATGGCCATGGCGGGAATCAACAAGAACAAGCTCGCCACCTACGGCGGACAGGTCCACTGCTACGTCAGCGACCCCGATGTCGTCGAGGAGGCCAAGGCAAGGGGATGCACCCGCTCCACCGTCAGCATGGAGAGGGGAGCACAGCTCCAGAAGCCTGTGATCTTCGTCATCGGAAACGCACCCACCGCCCTCATCGAGCTGGACAAGCTCATCAAGGAGGGCAAGTGCAAGCCCGCCCTCGTCGTCGGAGTCCCCGTCGGATTCGTCAACGTCGTCGAGTCCAAGGAACTCATCATGGAGGCAGGAGTCCCCTTCATCGTCGCCAGGGGAAGGAAGGGAGGAAGCAACATCGCGGCCTCCATCATCAACGCCCTTCTCTACACCCTCGGAAGGTAAACACGTTCAACCAGGGGCTTCGGCCCCATCTTTTTCACGATACCATGTCAGAGGATATCATAGTGGCAAAGGGGATCACGGTCAGATACGGCGACTTCACGGCCGTGGACGATCTCTCCGTGAACGTCAGGAAGGGAGAGATCTACGGATTCCTGGGACCCAACGGTGCCGGCAAGACCACCACCGCCAAGGTCCTCGCCACCATGATGACGCCCACCGCCGGGACAATCGTCATCGGCGGTCACGACACCTCCCGGAACCCTCGCGAGGCCAGACAGCTGGTGGGCGTGGTCCAGCAGCACATCGCCGTGGACAAGGACATCTCCGTGAGGGAGAATATCATCGTCCGTGCGATGCTCCACAAGGTTCCCCGCAGACTGATAGAGGAGCGCATGGCCGAGCTCTGCGAGATCATCGGTCTCACCCCCTACATGGACAAGACCGTGCAGCAGCTGTCCGGCGGATGGAAGAGGAAGCTCGCCATCGTCTGCGCGTTGATCCATGATCCCGAGATCCTGTTCCTCGACGAACCCACCGCGGGACTCGACACCCAGTCCCGTCACATGCTCTGGGACATGGTCCGCGTGCTCAACAGGCGGGGCACCACCGTGTTCATCACCACTCACTACATGGATGAGGCGGAGTCCCTCTGCGACCGTGTGAGTATCATCACGCACGGAAGGCTCACTGACACCGGCACTCCCAAGGAGCTGTGCGACAGGCTTGGAAGGTTCACCGTGGAGTACGACGGGGAGGACGGGCGCAGACAGTACCGTTTCTTCGACTCCCGCGAGGAGGCGAAGACCTTCTTCGACACGGTCGAGGAGATGAACGGACTCATCCGCGGAACCCATCTTGAGGATGTGTTCCTGGAGGAGACAGGCAGAACGAACGTGAAGGCACTGGAGAAGGCGTTGAGAATATGAGCTTCATCGACGAGGTCTACCGTGTGGCACTGTCCGACCTGTACTATCTGAGGAGGAACATCCTTCCTCTCCTGGCGACATCGCTGATCACCCCGCTGCTGTATCTGGTCGCGTTCGGGTACGGACTGGGGAACGGGGTCGTGATGGAGGGTGTCTCGTACATAGCGTTCGTGATCCCGGGAGTAGTCTCGCTCACGACGCTGTCCTCCTCGTTCACCACGATATCCAACAAGCTGATGGTCCAGAAGAGGTTCTACGAGAGCTTCGACGAGATGATGCTGTGCCCCATCTCGAAATCGTCCATCATATTCGGCAAGACCATCCTCGGAATAATCAAGGGGATGATGTGCGGATCCATACTGCTGGCACTGGGATTCCTCATGACCGATGACCTTCACATAACGGTCGGTCTTGTGGCCTGCATGCTCCTGTCCTGCGTCGTGTTCTCCCTGCTCGGGGTCGCTGCCGGAATGATAGTGTCCGATCTGCCCAGGATGAACCTCTTCAACAGCTTCGTGATCCTTCCGATGACGTTCCTCTGCGGAACGATGTTCTCCCTGAACGCGCTGCCCGAGGTGGTCAAGGTCATCATCGACCTGCTGCCTCTGACCCAGACATCGGCCTGCATAAGGGCTTCCGCACTGGGCTGGGAGTTCCCCTGGCTGCACATGGTCCTGCTGGTGGCCTATGGTGCCCTGTTCTATCTGCTGGCACTCTGGTCTCTGAGAAAATCGAACTGATCAGTCGGAGGTCTTCCTTCTCCTGCGGGAGGTGACCTCCGGCAGGGAGATTCCCATCTGGGTCAGGCGCTCGATGGCCTCCTCGTTGCCCTTGCCTGCGGCGATGAGGTAGTATTCCACGGCCCTTTCGGAGTTCTCGGAGTCGAGCACCTTGGCGAAGGCGATGATCGCCTTGGAATATCCCATGTCCGCCGACCTCTCCAGATGCCATCTTCCGAACACGGAG
>JAKSHU010000049.1 GCA_024399175.1 archaeon | reverse complement strand
GACCTCCCCATCCACCGCCCCCGCCACATGGCATACGAGAACGCGCTCGACTTCGTCGCACTCGGAGTCGATCCCGACAACACCAAGATCATCGTCGACACCGAGAACATCAAGACGATGTATCCCATCGCGCTCCGTGTCGCCAAGAAGGTCACATTCTCCACCGCGAAGGCCGTCTTCGGATTCGACGGGGAGTCCAACATCGGCAGGATCTTCTTCACCACCATGGAGTCCACTCCGGCCTTCCTGCCCACTGAGATCGAGGGAAAGCAGACCCGCGTCCTGGTCCCCTGCGGTATCGACCAGGATCCCCACTTCAGGGTCACCAGGGATGTCGCACCCGGCCTGGGATATCCCAAGCCCTCCATGCTCTACTGCAAGATGTGCCCCGCGCTCAACGGTGGCGACAAGATGTCCTCCTCCGACGAGAACGCCACCATCTATACCACCGACACTCCCAAACAGGTCAAGAAGAAGGTCGGAAGGGCCTTCACCGGCGGATGCGTCAGCGTGGAGGAGCAGAGGGAGAAGGGAGGAAATCCTGAGATCTGTGCCGTTTTCAAGTACAACTACTACCTCTTCGAACATGACGACGCCAAACTCAACGAGATGGCGGACAAGTGCAGGAGGGGAGAGATTCTCTGCGGCGAGTGCAAGGTCGCACTGACCCAGAAGATCAATGTCTTCCTCGAGGCCCATCAGGCCAAGAGGGAGGAGGCGAGAGAGATCGTCAAACAGATGACCTTTGAAGGTTTCAAATGGTGATCACATGGACATGAAGGAAATACTCGAGGGACTCAGCTACAACGAGAAGAGGCTGCTTCTGGCACTGGAGAAGAACGGTGGAAGAGGAAGCCCCGCAGAGATGAGCCAGATCGGGGGATGCGGAGTCGGGGGCGAGGTCATGGGAGCTGCACCCTGGCTCGCATCCAAGGGACTTGCCGAGATCAGGGAGGAGAGCACCAGGTTCTTCGAGCTCACCGACCCCGAGGACGTGAAGAAGGGACTTCCCGAGAGGAAGGCCATAACGATCATCGACTCCCACGGCGGATCCCTCACCCTCAACGAGCTCGCATCCGAGATGGAGAACGGAGAGGACAAGATCGCCGTCGGCTGGCTCATGAGGAAGAAGCTCGCAACCATGCAGGAGGTCAACGGGGAGAAGGGACTCGTGCTCACCGATGTCGGAAGGAAGACCCTCGGCGAGCAGATGCCCGACGAGGTCCTCGTCTCCAGGATGATCCAGGCTCCCGTCGAGGAGAAGGATGCCGACAAGAACCTCATCAAGGACCTCAAGGGACGCAAGGGAATGATCAAGGACGTCGTCGTGACCAAGAGGGAGATCACCCTCACCGACGACGGTCTCGCCGCCGCACGTTCCGGAATCGAGCTCAAGGAGGAGCTCACCGAGGTCACCGACGAGGTCATCCAGAGTGGAAAGTGGAAGGACGTGGAGTTCAGGAGGTACGACGTGCAGACCTTCGCTCCCGCACTCTACACCGCCAAGAAGAACCCCCTCACCAGGCTCGGAAACGAGGTCCGCAGGCTCTTCACCGACATGGGATTCACCGAGATGTCCTCCGAGTACGTCCAGCCCGCGTTTTGGAACATGGACACCCTGTTCATTCCCCAGGACCATCCCGCCAGGGATATGCAGGACACTTTCTTCCTCGACTCCCCCGAGCGCATCGAGCTCGAGGACAAGGATCTCGTGGCACAGATCAAGGCCATCCACGAGAACGGAGGAGACACCGGTTCCACCGGATGGGGCGGAGTATGGTCCGAGGAGAAGGCTTCCCAGGCCCTTCTCAGGACCCACAGCACTGTGAGCAGCATCAGGTACATCGCGGAGCATCCCGACGCCCCCCAGAAGGCTTTCTCCATCTCCAGAATCTTCAGGAAGGAGTCCATCGATGCGACCCACCTTCCCGAGTTCAGCCAGATCGAGGGTATCGTCATCGACGAGAACGCGAACCTCGACATGCTGATCTCCCTCATCCGCGAGTTCTACGCCAGGATGGGATTCGACAAGATCAACGTCAGACCCAGCTACTTCCCCTACACGGAGCCCTCCCTCGAACTCGAGGTGTACTTCCACGGAAAGTGGCTGGAACTCGGAGGTGCCGGAATCTTCAGGCCCGAGGTCCTCGCTCCCTTCGGAGTCAAGACCCCCGTCCTCGCATGGGGATTCGGATTCGAGAGACTGGCCATGCTCAAATGGAACATCAAGGACATCAGGGACCTCTACATCTCCGACCTTGATTCCCTTAAGAAGAACACGGTCTTCTGAAAAACCAATGGTGGTGGGGGGCATGCCCCCACACGCCTCAGTTGAAACAGATTTTTGATTCTGGGTCTGCCAGTGAATCGATGAGATTCTGCAGGACGGACTTCTTGTACTGCGGTGCCGCGGCCTTCGCCTTTCCGAGCAGTGCCGTGGCGGTGTCACGGTCGCCTCTCATGTAGGCGATCTCCGCCCTTGCACGCAGGATCTCGTCGATGTCCTGTGCGTCACCGATGCGGTTCATCGCATCGCAAGCCTCGACCGCCAGGTCGTCGGCGGCCTTGAGGTCTCCCATGCGGGCGCATGCCTGGGACATCAGGATGGCGGCGAGCGGGCAGTGCAGGACGTCATAGGCCTCCTTCGCGCATTTGAACGCCTTGGGATGGTCGTTGCGGATCATCGAGAGCTGTGCGTCTACGATCTTGTACATCGGGGTTCCGATGGACTCAAGGGCCTTGGCACACCTCTTCATTTCCTCCACGTCCCTGCAGGCATAGGCGACCTGGCTCTTTATCCAGAGCAGGTCCTCCTCGAGCGATCCCGTGAGGGGGATGGCGTTCAGAAGTTCCAGCAGGTCCTCGTTGGGGTTCGAGAGGAACCTGTCCTCGTGGCGGACGGCGAGCTTTCCCGCCTCCATGCTCCTTCCCGCGGCGATGAGGTGGTAGAGCCTCTCCTGGGGATTGTCGTTCTTCAGCCACCAGTCTGCGGCCCAGCTGTTCCAGCGTCTCACGTCCTCCTGGGGGACCTTCTCGAGGTACACCCTGGCGACCTCCGGGGGAATGCTGATCATGCCGAAAAAGTCCACAGGAAGAGTTCCAGTGGGTGTCGGAGGGAACTCGTCGCGGGGGACGGGCACACGGAAGACGCACACCTTGCCGAAGACCTCCCTGTCCTCGGGACTGAGGGCGTTCCATTTGACCTCTGGATCGCATTTCTTCATGTCCAGGATGACATCGACGTTGATGCCTTCTTTCTCCAGTCTCGTCCGGGTCTGCTCCGCCTTCTCGAGTCCTGCGGAGGTTATGGTATACACCAGCCTCCTGGTGCGAACTCCCTTCTGGTGTGCCTGCCAGTTGGTGATCATTCCGCTCTCTCCGAGCTTCTTCAGGTCCAGTGACGCATGGGAGCGGGTGATTCCCACAACCATCGCGATACCGTCCTGGGTAAGGTCGAAGGGCACGTTGTATTCTTGGCCGGGCATTATGTTGTTGAATCTCGCGAGGTGAAGGAGAATACGGTCCTTCACGGTCACGTCTTTAATGGTAAACGCAGCCATTGTATTGGAAGCATCGACATACAATAAAAAGGAAGTGGGCATCTCCCTCCTAGGTGCAGACGGAACATGCGCAGACTCATCGTCAGATATGAAAAGGACATCGCTTCATCGAACATCGTCGACACGTTCGTCGCCCGCGGAGGGTGGGCCGAGGCGGGGGTCGACGACGAGGGCCACAGGTATCTGTCGAAGGGGGATGACATGGTCATCTTCCTGGAGCACAAGCACATCCGTGCGGAGAACATCGACGAGAGTGCCATCCGTTTCGGATTCAGACCCGACGTGGTGATCTTCCCCTCCGTCCACAGTGCCAAGAGCGGCATCCCCGCACTGACCGTGCACCCCATAGGCAACTACCACGAGGCGCTCTACGGCGGTGAATCAGGCAGGTTGGCACCGACGTGTCCTTCGGTCCTCTCCGACATGCTGCGCAGTATCAGACGCAACTGTGCCATATCGGAGTACAACATATGTTTCGAGGCGACCCACCACGGGCCGTACCTCAAGACTCCCGCGATGTTCCTGGAGATCGGAAGCGACGAGTCGTGCTGGGGCAGACAGGATGCCGCGGACGTGCAGTGCCAGGTGCTGTCGGAGGTCACCGAGCTCAACGACTATGTCAGTGTGATCGGCATCGGCGGAGGCCACTATGCGCCGAGATTCACGGAGCTGGCACTGTCCTGCAAGGTCAACTTCGGCCACATGCTTCCCAACTACCAGATGGATGGTTTCGACGATGAGGACATCGCCCGTTCTATAAAGTCCGCGATGGATGCGAGCGGCACCAGACTGGCCTATCTGCACAGAAAATCAATGAAAGGTGCACAGGCCTCACGGATCACCGCGCTTGCGGAGTCCGTGGGCTGTGAGTTTGTGAAGTCCGAGGATTTCGAGAAGATCACTGAGAACTGATGTAGGTTCCGGAGAACTGCTGTCCCAGAACGGCCTTCTCCAGTTCCGCGAGGTTCCTTCCGTCGACCATCTGGATGTCAATCTTCTCGGCCTTCGCGATCTGGACTCCGAGGGGATCGAACACGCTGGACTTTCCTGCTCCGTGGTCTTTGTAGACGAGGGCGTCGAGCTCCTCGATGGTGAGCCTGTCGTACCTGATGGCGTCGGGGTTCTTCCTGGGATCGTCGGAGTACACGGCGTCCACGGAGGTCGCGTTGATGACCCTTCCTGCTCCAAGCTCACGTGCCAGCATGGTGGCGACGGCATCGGTAGTGTGTCCGGGTTCGGTTCCGCCCATGACGACGATGCCACCCTTTCCGAACCTCTCCGCCGCGGTCTTGACGTCGAGGGGGATGTCGGTGGAGGATTTGTCTCCGAGTGCAAGTGCCAGGAGTCCCGCGTTGAGCCTCGTGCAGCCGATGCCGAGCATGTCGAGCTGGTACTCGTCTCCGCCGAGTTCCCTTCCGGTCACGGTGTAGTACCTGGCGATCTTTCCGCCGCCGCATACGACACAGATCCTGACCTTCTCGGATGCCCTCTTGAGCATCTCCGCAAGTTTTCCGATGTAGACGGAGTCATTCTGGTCAGGGATCAGAATCGAGCCGCCGATTGAGATAACGACAATGTCCTCGCACATGTTACCGACGTCGCGATGCGCTCTCTGCATAAAAGCATGCGCTCGGGGTCTCCGAACCGTCCTATATAGTATGTCGCGCACGTGCGCACATCCTTTATATTTAATGAGCACTAAGCGGGTCCAATTAATGTTGAAGGTGAATCAACATGGCAAACGATAACTCAGCAAACAAGGCACGCTACGATTTCAAGAAAGCCATGGAAGAGATCAAGAACTACCGAGGAAGAGGCACCGAATTGATTTCGGTGTACGTCCCCCCGGGAAAGCTGATCTCGGATGCCATGGCCTACCTCAGGGACGAGCAGGGCCAGGCACAGAACATCAAGTCGAAGACCACCCTCAAGAACGTCACCGGTGCGATCGACTCGATCATGTCCCGTCTCAAGACCTTCAACAAGGTTCCCGAAAAGGGAATCGTCATCTTCTGCGGAGAGGTTCCCCGCGCAGGTGACCAGACCAAGATGGTCCAGTACACCATCGAGCCTCCGGAGGCCATCTCCGCGTTCCTCTACAGGTGCGACTCCTCGTTCTTCACCGAGCCCCTCGACACGATGCTTGTCGACAAGAGGTACTATGGTATCGTCGTCATGGACAGGAAAGAGGCCACCATCGGAATCCTGGCGGGTGCCAAGATCCAGGTCCTCAAGCACTTCGAGTCCATGGTTCCCTCCAAGCACCACCAGGGAGGACAGTCGTCCGTCCGTTTCGAGAGGCTGATCGAGATCGCCGCCCACGAGTTCTTCAAGAAGATCGCGGACAACTGTACCACCTGCTTCCTCGACTCCCTCCAGGACCTGGAAGGAATCATCATCGGCGGTCACTCCCCCACCAAGGACTTCTTCTACAACGAGCAGTACCTTCACCACGAGCTTCAGAAGAAGGTCATCAAGCCCCTCATCGACACTGGTTACACCGACGAGTCCGGACTCAAGGAGCTCGTCGACAACGCTCAGGGATCCATCGCGGACCAGATCCTCGCCCAGGAGAAGGAGATGGTCCAGAGGCTCTTCAGGGAGATCAGGAAGACCGAGGGAGGTCTCTGCGCCTACGGTGAGGAGGATGTCCGCCGCTGTGCGGACCTCGGAGCCGTCGACACGTTCCTCATCTCCAGCCAGCTCAGGAAGTACCGCTGCAACTGCAACTGCAATTGCGGCAACACTTTCGCCGTGACCGTCGACGACCCGGACATGCAGATCAAGTGTCCCGAGTGCGGCGGAAACGCCAAGGTCGCCGAGTCCAAGGATCTCGTCGACGACTTCTTCGAGATGTCCGACGCATACAACTCCAACATGCAGCTGATCACCGCCGACTCTCAGGAGGGAGAGATGCTCCTGAAGGCATTCGGAGGAATCGCCGCACTTCTCAGGTACAAGGTCGAGTGAGAACCATGAAGGTACAGGAACAGTTCATCAACGAGTGCGAGAACGCAGTGAGGAAGGCCCTGGCATCCCTGGGCGCACCCGAGGATCTCAAGATCGTCAGGGAAGTGCCCGAGAACGCAGACCTCGCCATCCCCTGCTTCACCTTCGCCAAGGCGCTGAAGATGCCCCCCGTGGCCATCGCCGAGAAGGTCGCCGAGTCCATCGAGGTGCCCTGCGGACTCATCGCAGGACTCACCGCCCTCAACGGATACCTCAACTTCACCGTCGACAACAACGCGCTTCTCTCCGACGTCCTCTCCGAGATCTCCACCAGGGGAGCCGATTTCGGAAAGTCCGCCCCCACCGGAATCAGGGTCAACGTGGAGCACACCTCCACCAACCCCACCGGTCCCGTCCACGTCGGAAGGGCCAGGAACCCCATCATCGGAGACACCCTTGCCAGATGCCTCAAGATGCGCGGACACGACGTTACCACCGAGTACTACGTCAACGATGTGGGAAAGCAGGTCGTCATGATGTCCTGGGGAGTGGCCAACGTCACCCCCGAGGAGGTCCAGAAGGAGATCGAGGAGACCGAGAAGGCCGACGACCGCGACAAGGTCGACCACAGGCTCGTTTTCAACTACCGTGTCGCCAACAAGAAGGTCCACGGAATTCCCGAGATGGAGGCACAGATTGCCGACATGGTCCAGAAGTTCGAGGCCGGAGACCAGGCGACCATCGACCACGTGAAGAAGGTAGCTGAGACCATGCTCGGAGGAATCAACGAGACCCTCGCTGCCATCAACGTCACCCTCGACAGGTACACCTGGGAATCCACCTTCCTCGCCAACGGTGCGGCCAAGGAGATTGTCAGGAAGCTGCAGAACACCCCCTACTCCGGCCAGACCGAGGACGGAGCGTCCTTTGTCGACCTGAAGGACTTCGGAATCCACGGAAAGAACACCAAGTTCACCTTCACCAGGGCCGACGGAACCACCCTCTACACCACCAGGGATCTCGCATACCACGAGGACAAGTTCTCCAGGTCCGACAGGGTCATCGACGTCCTCGGAGAGGACCAGAAGCTCGGTTCCCAGCAGCTCTGCTCCGCTTTGGAGATCATGGGCAGGAAGGAGAAGCCCGAGGCACTCTTCTACGCCTTCGTCTCCCTTCCCGAGGGAAGGATGTCCACCCGCAAGGGAGTCGTCGTCTATCTCGACGACCTCATCGACGAGGCCACCGACCGTGCCTACGAGGAGATCAAGAAGAGGCGTAACGACCTTTCCGAGGAGAAGATGCAGGCCATCGCGAGGGCCATCGGTGTCGGTGCCGTCAGGTACAACATCGTCCGTGTCGGTGCCGACAAGCAGCTCATCTTCAAGTGGGAAGAGGCGCTCAGCTTCGATGGAAACAGCGGACCCTACCTCCAGTACGTCCACGCAAGGGCGTGCAGCATCCTCAGGAAGGCAGGGGACTACCAGAAGGACACCGACGGTTCCAAGCTCACCGACGAGTATGAGGTCAGGCTTGCCAAGATCCTCGCAAGGTTCGAATCCGTCCTCAAGGACATCGACGAGACCAAGCGCGTCAACATGATGCCCGCCTATGGACATGAGGTCGCATCCGCTTTCAACCAGTTCTACGCTGCGGTGCCCATCCTCCAGGCTGGGGACAGCACCAACGCGAGGATCACCCTCGTCGAGTGCACCAAGCATGTCCTCCACAACGTCCTGGTATGTCTGGGACTCGAGCCCATCGAGGAGATGTGAGCATGGAATTCCGTCCCATGAAGCTCAAGGATCTGAAGAAGGTGAGGGAGCTGGAAATCTCCCTCATCAAGGAGTACTTCTCCCAGACCCTGGAGAACAAGTGGGAGGATTTTCCCGAGGAGTGGAAGAACAATCTCGGGGCGAGCAGCCCCAACCATTTCAAACCCTATCTCGAGGGCGGACTCAGCTTCGTAGCCGAGGAGGACGGAGAGATCTATGGATTCATCTTCGCGCAGATGCTCCACCACGTCGCGGATGTGAGCAATCTCGTGTGGATCGAGAACATGGGTGTGGATCCGATCGTCCGCCGCAACGAGATAGGGTACAGACTTCTCCGTGAGACCCTGCGTGCCGGAAGGGAACAGGGGGCGGAGGTCGCACACAGCATGATCCAGACGAATAACGCGCCGTCCATCATGCTCCACAAAAAGATAGGGTTCTTCATGGATGCGAGACAGGTGGCACTCATCGATCTCCAGGACCCGAAGCTCAGGTTGTGACTGGGTCTTCATGTTCTGCATCAGAACATCCGTATTGTTGACAGCCCGATTCTACAGGCTCAACTTTTTTAAGGAGTAATTCATTCTCCCGTTCGATCATTATGGTTGATTTCGACGAAAATGACACCTTTGCCGTTCAGGTTCTCGAGGCAATGTCCGCACTGATCATCTCTGCGTTCTCCCTCGTTGCAGCACTTGCATGGAACGAAGCCATCAAGACCGCTATCGCAAACCTCCTCGGAACCGGCGACGAAGGCCTTGGACTTTTCATCTATGCAATCATTGTCACCATCATTGCCGTCATCATGGCTATCGTCATCACCAGGGCAATCAGGAAGGCAAAGGCTGCACAGAAGAAGAAGCAGTAAATTCGTTTGCTGTGACTTCAAGAAACCTCTTCACTCTTCAACGAGTCTGTCTTCAGGCTCGTTGTCTTTTTTGAACAGTATTCTTGCGCACCCGAATGGTCTGTTCGGATTCCCTGTGATGATCCCGGATGTATGACATCGTTTGTCGTCTGGGTCATCGGTTGTGGATGGAGAATGGGATCCTCGGCTCACGGATCCTGTTCGACAATGGGTGAAAAGTGGGTCCTGCCCCGAAGGGCAGGAATGTGGTGGTGTTTACCTCCTTCTGGAACTGACGTACTTGACCTTGTCGGTTCCTTTCTTCTCGGCAGGAGCCTCTGCGGGAGCGGCTGCCTTGGCGGCCTTCTCCTCCTCGAGCTGGGTGAAGGTGGTGGTGGGTTTGTTCCTGGGGTTGGCACGCATGTAGACGACCGCGATGATCACGACGATGATTGCGATGACCACGAGCGCGACGTAGGTGCTGAGGTTGGCCCAGACGTTGTTTCCGACGTGGATGGTGTAGCTCTGGGTTGCCTGGGTGACTCCGCCGAGGGTGATCTCGATGTCAACCTCGTGGTTTCCCTCGCTGAGCCTGAGGGTCATCTTGACGTCGGTCCAGCCACTCTCGATGGAGTAGTCCTGATGCCAGGTCCTGGAACCCTCTTTGACGATCATGGTGATGTCAGCGTTCTCGAGGTCGCTGTGGACAGGGACCACGAGGGTTCCGTCCGCATCGTTCTTGAATCCGTCTCCCCTGATCTTGCTTCCGTCGATGGTGATGTCGGAGGCTGCCTCGGAGTGGTCTGCGGCAATGAACGCGAAGGCGGTCACTGCCATGAGGATGGCAAGGAGGATCGCTGCGGGTTTGGACACGGACTGGTATGCCCTCATGAGATGATCTCCTCGAGCCTGTCCTGTTCGATTCCTTCCCTGACCATCCTGGAGAGTCTCCTTCCGGTGGACATGGGCTGCCTGTAGAGGGAGTTTCCGTAGGGGTGTCCGACATCCATGTGGACGTTGGTTCCTCCTCCGATCCTGGGTG
>JAKSHU010000048.1 GCA_024399175.1 archaeon | reverse complement strand
TCACCCCATGTCCAACACATCTGTTCAAAGTTTTGCTATTACTCTGAACTCACAATGGACCCAGCTCGTAGCAAAACATCAATATAAGCAACTACATTCTTGTTTGATGAGCCAGTTAAGGGTTAGGGATTTGATGACCACTCAGGTCATAACTGTTAGGCCGACCGACACGATCAGGCATGCAGTCATTAGGATGGCAGTTGACAATGTTACTTGTGCCCCTGTAGTGGACAACAGGAACCACGTTCTCGGAATCCTTTCCCAGACCGACATCCTGAAGCTCATCCTCAGATATCAGGAGAAACTTGACGCGGAAGGAGCAGGACATCTTCTCAGTGCCCCCATGGACACCTCTGCATCCTCCGAAGCCATGGCTCTTGCCCAGAAGGAGATCTCCGAGATGAAGGTGCAGGACATCATGGTCCGCAGCACCCTGTGCACCACGCCTGACGCGGAGATCATCGAGGCTCTCAAGGCCATGATGAAGCTCGACGTGGGCCACCTTCCCGTTCTCGAGCAGGGCGTTCTCGTCGGTACGATATCCCGTTCCGACATCATCTTCTACATCTACAAGAAGAAGATCTGAGAGACATGCTTGAAGTGCACGTTCTGGCCAGCGGTAGCGATGGAAACTGCACCGTGATCCAACACGACGACTCGGCCATAATGATCGACGCCGGCCTCAGCTACGCGAAGATCCACAAGCTGATGGAAGTGGAGGGCATCGACGAGAGTTGCATCGATGCCTTGCTCATCACCCACGAACACGGCGATCACGTGGCCGGTGCCGGACCGGTGGCACGCAAGCTGCACATCCCGATATACAGCAATCCCGCGACGTTCGGTTCCTTCAACCACGGCAAGGTGGAATTCGAGTTCATACAGACTCTGCAGCGTTTCAACATCGGAGATTTCAGCGTCCTGCCGTTGCCCACGGTCCACGATGCGGCGGATCCCTGTGCATACAACGTGACCGTCGGTGGCAAGAACATCCTAGTCGCGACCGACACGGGAAAGTTCACCTTCCCACTACAGAAGGCTTTGGAGGAGGCGGATTTCGCCATCGTGGAGGCCAACTACGACAACAGGATGCTGCATGAGGGTCCGTATCCCGAGTCTCTAAAGAGGCGTATCGCGAGCGATCACGGACACATGTGCAATGCAGACTCGGCCTTGGAGATCAAGAACACGTTCTCCAATCCCAACAGACAGATTTTCCTGGGACACCTCAGCAAGCACAACAACACCCCCGACATCGCCAGGGAGACGGTCGCGGATCTGACGGGGATAAAACGTTACAAGCTCGACTGTCTCGAGTTCCTCGGAGACACCCGCACTCTGACCGTCTCAAGGTGAGACCGAGATCCTGACCGCCATTCCGCGGTTTATGAGGACCTGGGCGAAGAGGGTCGGCATGCGCACGACGCTCTCTCTGGTGAGATTGTAGTTCTTGACAGGTCCCGCAACGGTTCCGATGTCCTGCAGGACGCGCACCAGCATGAACTCCGACTCGTCGATGTCCTTGGGTGCCTCGGGGATCTCATTCTTCTTGGTCTCCATGGGGGGCATGCGGTCGAGCTCGTCCTCGGGCAGATCCGCCTCCGGAACGGTCTCCTCCATGACATCGTCCAATGGAACGACACCTTCCTCGGGGACGATGTCCAGCGGGACCTCCATCACGGGAGGTTCGGGTGCGGGGGTCGGTATCTCCTCCTCGGGCTCGTAGTACTCCTCCTCCGGGGGAAGCTCGGGTTCTGCAGGCGCCACGACCTCCTCCACGATCGGCGCAGATGTCGGAGCGGGAATGGGCTCGGTGAGGTCCCTGTTGCGATAGGAAAGGCTTCCGGAGATGCGGGCGATGATGGAGTTGTGGTTGGTGGAGATCATCAGGATGTTCTCGTAGTACTTCTTCTCCTCCGGGGTGAGTGCCTCGATGGAGTTGGTCGCACCCATGGCGCCCCTGAGCGCCATCTTGCAGATCTTGTTCATACGCATCTCCACAATCTCCTTGGAGAGCTGCTGACCCTTGCGTCTGCGGGTGTTGGCCCCCTCGCCTAGGAGCGAGTCAGGATCCTTCGCGAGCAGTCTGTCGCACTCCTGTCTCTGGGCCTTCAGAAGTTTGGCCACCGCGGTGTAGAAATCGCTCCTGACGGTCATGAGCGAACCGGACTTCTTCTCGACACGATAGACTTCTGCAAGCTCCTCAATCGTCATCATGTCTTCGGAATCGGCCATATTTCGGGCAAGGCAGAGCTAATATTAATGGTGTGGCCTCCACCATCAAAACCATAAATCCAATCGTGGATGCCCCCTCATGGATGTGTCAGATGTCACCCGCAGAACGGGTTCGGGAGTCGAGGTGGACCTGCAGGTCTCGCCCAAATCCTCCCGTTCCGGCATAGAGGGAATTGACCCCTGGAGGAAGAGACTGATCATCCGCGTCCGTGCCCCGCCACTGGACGGCCGTGCCAACAAGGAGGTCGAGGAGGTCCTCTCCGAGGTCACGGGCTGCAAGGCATCCGTCAGTGCGGGCCATACCTCCAGACAGAAGACCGCGACCATTCCCGGAGATCCCGACACCATATGCAGAAGGTTGCAGGAAAGGCTATGAACGACCAGGACAGACTGGATGCGATTCGGGAGGTTCTCGAGCGTCTCGCAGAGCTGGCCGAGGACCATGTACTTCTTGTAGAGGGCAAGGATGACTGCGCCTCGCTGACCAGACTCGGGATAGACGCAGACATGTTCCAGATACAGTCATCCGGAGGTCCCGTGTGTGCCGTGGAGTATGTGGAGACCCATGGTGGGAAGGCGGTCCTGCTCACCGACTGGGATCGCCGCGGGGATTCACTGGCCGAGACAATCTCCGGACTCCTGGGCAGGGACAATCCGAATCTGGACACAGGTGTCCGTCGCGATCTCGGCAGACTGTGCAGGGCCTCCATCCGTGAGATTGAGGATCTGGCGTCATTCGTGAAATCGCTTTCAGCCAAATGTTTTTGATTGGAAAGGTCGTTATCTTCAACAGATGAAAGGAAAGTTCATCGTTCTTGAAGGGATTGACGGGTCAGGAAAGACCACGCTGGCACACGCGATCGCAGAGGCCGTGGGCGGAGCGGACCTCACGTTCGAGCCCACCAGGGGCGCAATCGGTTCCGCACTTCGCGAGGGTTCGTTCGGAGACATCCCTCCCGCGGCGGAGGCATTGCTGTTCGCTGCCGACAGGGCGATACACACCGAGGAGATCAGGAAGACTCTTGACACCGGACGCTGGGTCATATGTGACAGGTATCTCGGGTCAACCGTGGCCTATCAGTCAGCCTCCCTGGGTGAAGGTGCGGACTGGGACTGGCTGCTCGACATGCAGAGCAAGTCCGTGATAGAACCCGATCTGACGATCCTCCTCGACATTGATCCGGAGATCAGCCTCAAGAGGGTGGCGGTCCGCGGAGAGGCGCTGAGCCGTTTCGAGAAACTGGATTTCCTGAGGAAGGTGCGTGAGGCGTACCTGCGTCTGGCAGACCTGCTGGACTATGCCGTGGTGGATGCCACCATGGGACCGACAATGGTTGCCGAGACCGTTCTCGGCATTATGGAGAAGAAGGGATTGTATGCACCCCAGTGAAGAGATCTATTGTGAGAAGAGCAACAAGCTTTCCGGCAAGACCATCGTTCTTGGAATCACCGGAAGCATCGCGGCCGTGGACAGCTTCCATCTGATCAGGGAGCTCATACGTCATGGTGCGAGAGTCATTCCCGTCATGACCCCTGCCGCCACCAAGCTTGCCGCACCGGATTCCATTGAGTTCGCATCCGGCATGAAACCCATCGTGGACATAGGCGGTCAGACCGAGCACATCAAGCATCTCGGAAACCACTCCGATGCAGATCTGTTCCTCGTGTATCCCGCGACCGCCAACACGATCTCCAAGATCGCCTGCGGCATCGACGACACCGCGGTCACCACCATGGCGACCGTCGCTCTGGGAGGAAAGATTCCTTTTGCCATCGCCCCCGCGATGCACGGCATGATGATGGAGAATCCCGCCGTTGCCAGGAATCTTGAGACCCTCGCCTCGTACGGCGTCAGCATTATTGGTCCGCATCTCAGTGGTGGCAGGGCAAAGGTCGCCACCGTCTCGGAGGTGGTGGCATGGGCCACAAGGCTTCTTTCCAGAGATGATCTTATCGGCAGGAGGATCCTCATAATAGGCGGTCGCAGCGAGGAGCCTCTGGATTCCATGAGGCTGATCACCAACCGTTCCACCGGAATGATGGCCGTCGCTCTGGCACAGAGGGCGTTCGAACGTGGTGCGGATGTGGAACTATGGATGGGGGGATGCAACGTGGCACTTCCCGACCACATCCCCGTCAGGAGATATGCCTCGGTCGAGGACCTCATCGGCATGCTGGATCTGGTGAACCACGATGTCGTCATAGTGCCAGCGGCATTGGCAGACTTCACTCCGGATCTCAAGGTGGAGGGCAAGATCCCCAGTGACAAGGGATTCGACATGAAGCTGAATCCTGTGCCGAAGGTACTTCCCTTGCTTCGCGAGAGGTGTCCGAAGGTCATCGGATACAAGGCGGAATCCAAACTGTCCAGGGACGATCTCATAAAGAAGGCCAGGGGCCGTCTGGAGCAGTATGATCTCTCCGCAGTCATCGCCAATGACATCGACAGTGCGGGAAAGACCTCCGCCTCGATGCATCTCGTCACCAGAGAGAAGGTCACAGACATCAGCGGATCCAAGCCCGCGATCTCTGATGTGATCCTGAACTTCGTGTCGGAAAAGCTCTGACATGGCGAAGGCGTTCTCCCCCGGACACATAACCTGCTTCTTCGGCCCTGCGGGATCCTCGGGCGATCCACTTTCAAGAGGGTCCATCGGAGCGGGAATCCGCACCGCACTAGGGGCCACGGTCGAGGTGGTTGAGAGGTCTGGAACATCTCACCGCATTATGATGGATGGGGTCGAGGTCCCGGCTTCCGTAACCGAGGCGCTGCTGTCTCGGATGGCCCCCGGCAGAGTGTTCGATGTGACCATCGAGAACCAGCTTCCCTGCAGCGAGGGGTTCGGGATGAGCGCCGCGGGCGCGACGGCGGCCGCATTGTGTCTGGCAGACATTCTGGGCATGTCCCGGCAGGAGGCATTCGAACACGCACATCTCGCGGAGATCATCGGGGGCGGAGGTCTGGGTGATGTCTCTGCAATAAGCTGTCCCAGACATCAGCCGGTGCGTGTGAGGCCAGGCATACCTCCATACGGCGAGGTCGTGGGGACGGATGTGTGTTTCGATGCCCTGTCGCTTGTCGTTCTGGGGCCCAAGATGCACACGGGTCACGTGCTCGGGGATTCCGTGATGTTCTCGAGGATAACCCTTTCCGGAAGGGAGGTGGTGGAGGAATACATCGGTGCTCCCTCCGAGGATGCACTGTTCTCCCTCTCGAACAGGTTCTCCTCAGAATGCGGTCTGGAGTCTTGTGATGTGTCGGATGCGATGGAAAAGCTGGGTCGTCACGGATTCAGGGCGGCCATGTGCATGCTGGGAAACAGCATCTTCACCGAGGCCCCGCCCGATCTCGTGAAGGATGTCCTGGGGGTGGAGAAGGTGTATGCCACCTCGTCCACCGATGAATGTGCCAGACTCATTCGAAAAGGGTGAAGAGCTGGTCGTCTCCGCCGACCTCGAAGAGGCCGATCCTGGCACCGCAGTCCAGCCATCCGTGCGCGTAGTTGACCGCGGCGAATGCGGTTACGATGTCTCCGGTCTCCCTGAAATGCTTGGCGTCGTTGTAGTATGATGTCGCCATCTCGAGGAAACTGTCGGCAAGTCTCTTGTTGAACGACCTGTCCGGTGCTGCGATCTTCAGTTTGTCCAGGGCTTTCTTCGTGATGGAGAGGTATCTGTCGATCTTCTCGTCTGTGACCACATTCTGCATGCTCCCCCATGTTGTCTCTGATTCATAAACCTCCTCTCCAGGTGCCAGAATGCGCGTGTGCGCCTGCGCGCACGACAAGATATAATAATCTGAGCGGGATGAAGTGGTTATGATAGTTATTGGTGGTTCAGCTTCCATGGACCTGGCGAAAGAACTGGCCAGCGCCCTTAACTGCAATTTCATTCCCGCGCTCACGACCGCATTCCCCGACGGAGAGTGCTACACTAGGATCGACGTCGAGAAGCTCGACGATGACGTGATCATCGTCCAGAACACCTTCCCTGACTCCAAGTTCATCGAGATGCTCCTTCTCCAGGACGCAGTCAAGAAGCTCGGTGCGAAGAGTATCACCCTCGTCATCCCCTACTTCGGATACGCAAGGCAGGACAGGGTCTTCAAGCCCGGAGAGCCCGAGTCCGCCAAGATTATGTGCAGGCATCTCGACCTCGACTGTGACCGCGTCATCACCGTCGACCTTCACAAGGAGGCCACCCTCGACAACTTCACCCACGCGCACAAGGATGTCAAGGCCGCACCCGTCATCGCGGAATACTTCAAGACCAAGGGAATCGACATGGTCATCTCCCCTGACATAGGTGCGGCAGGTCGTGCCAAGATCGTCGGAGACTGCATGGGTCTCCCCTACGACCATCTCGAGAAGACCCGTCTCTCTGGAACCGAGGTCCGCATCAAGCCTGCGACCGCGGACGTCAACGGAAAATCCGTCCTCATCGTGGACGACATGATCTCCACCGGCGGAACCATCATCGCCGCGACCGCTGCTCTCAAGGAAGCAGGAGCAGTCAAGGTCACCGTCGCATGCACTCACGGAGTGTTCGTGAACAATGCGCTCGAGAGGTTCAACGGAAGTCCCGTGGACTCCGTCCTCTGCTGCAACACCCTTTCCAACGCGGTGTCTCTCATCTCCGTGGCTGGAATCGTTGCCGATGCAATCAAGGATGCTCTGGCAGGAAAGTGGTAAACATGCCTACAAAAGAACAGGATTTCGGAGAATGGTACAACGAGACCGTCGACAAGGCGAACCTCTGTGACAAGAGGTATCCCATCAAGGGAATGAACGTCTGGACCCCCTACGGATGGAAGATCATGTCACAGATCGACTCCTTCATCCGCAGGGAGATGCAGGAGACCGAGCATGACGAGGTCTCCTTCCCCCTTCTCATCCCCGAGAGCGAGTTCAAGAAGGAGAAGGACCACATCAAGGGATTCGATGAGGAGGTCTACTGGGTCACCCACGCCGGACTCAACCCCCTCGACATCCGTCTGGTCCTCAGGCCCACCTCCGAGACCGCGATGTATCCCATGTTCTCCCTGTGGGTCAGGTCCCACCAGGACCTTCCCCTGAAGGTCTTCCAGATTGTCAACACCTTCAGGTACGAGACCAAGCAGACCCGTGCGTTCATGAGGGTCAGGGAGATCCACTTCTTCGAGTCCCACACCTGTCATGTCGACCAGGCCGATGCCGAGAAGCAGATTGCCGAGGATGTCGAGATCGTGAACGCCGTGTGCCACGACCTCTGTCTCCCCTACTCCCTGCTGATCCGTACCGACTGGGACAAGTTCCCCGGAGCGTTCTACACCGTCGGTATCGACACCATCATGCCCAACGGAAGGACCCTCCAGATCGGATCCGCCCACTACTACAGCACCAACTTCTCCAAGCCCTACGACATCACCTACGAGACCGAGGAGGGAGAGCACGTCCACGCCCACCAGACAACCCTCGGTATGACCGAGCGTCTCCTCGGAGCGGTCATCGGAGTCCACGCCGATGACACCGGACTCAAGCTGCCTCCCGCGATCGCACCCATCCAGATCGTCATCGTCCCCATCTTCAAGAAGGACAACGCGGAGCAGGTCGTCGGAGTCTGCAGGGATGTCGCCGCACAGCTCAAGGCCGCGGGAATCCGCGTGAAGGTCGACGAGCGCAACGACAGGCCCGGATCCAAGTTCTTCGACTGGGAGATCAAGGGAGTGCCCCTCCGTTTCGAGATTGGCGGAAAGGACATCGAGAACGGCGTCGTCACCTTCGCAAGGAGGGACAACGGCGAGAAGGGAACCATCGGTCTCGACTCCATCGTCCCCGGTTCCAAGATGGTCCTCGACCTCATCTCCAAGGACATGCTCGAGGCCGCCAAGGCCAGACAGCAGGGATTCGTCGACGAGCTTCAGACCATGGACGGACTCGACTCCATCGCGGATGGCAGGATCGTCAAGTTCGGATGGTGCGGCTGCCCTGAGTGCGGTCACAAGTTCGAGGACAGGTACGACATCAAGATCCTCGGAACTCCCTACAAGCCCGAGAACTGGACCGGAAAGTGCATCGTCTGCGGAAAGGATGATGCTAAGCCTGTCTACGCGGCACGTACCCTTTGAAACCTCTTGGCCCGGTCACCGGGCCATCTCATCTATCAAAGATCCAGCAATGTGATATCATGGTTTTCCAGCAAGGCGAGACACTATACCTCCAGGGTGAGGACGGCAAGAGATACTGGTTCAAATTCGAGCTCGGGATGGTGAAGCTCGGAGGTATGGGAACCATTGATGGAAACAGGTTCAAGGACCTCGACGACGGGGATCTCGTGGAGATCGTCGGAAAGAAGTTCAACGTCTTCCGCCCGGGAGTCATAGAGCTCATCGAGTCTCTGGACAGGGGAGCACAGATCATCACTCCCAAGGACGCGAGTGCGATCCTCATGGAGTGTAACGTCAGGGCCGGTGCGAGGGTGATCGAGGTAGGAGCAGGCTCCGGAGGACTCACCACCGCCCTTCTCAACGCAGTCGCCCCCACCGGACACGTCCACACCGTGGAGTTCAGGGAGCAGAACGCGGAGAAGGCGCTCAAGAACGTCAGGCGTGTGGGACTGGATCAGTACTGGTCCTACCAGATCGGTGACGCGAGGACCGTCCAGATCGATTTCGATGATGCGGACGTCATCACCACGGACATGCCCGATGTGGAGAACGCACTCGACAATCTGGTGCCCCACCTGAGGAACGGTGGAAGGATCTGCACCTATGCCCCCAACATGAACCAGCTCGAGGCCGCTGTCAGGGGACTTCGCGAGAGAGGGTTCACCGACATCCGCTCGATGGAGATCATGAGGCGCGGCATGGAGGTCCACAACGGTGGAGTCAGACCCTCCTTCGAGATGCTGGGACATACGGGATATCTCACCTTCGCACGCAAGAGGTCCTGCTGACAATCCACGGGATCGGGTCCACCCGGGCCCGGTCCCCGAATCCTTTTCACTCCCTTTTCCCCGTACGTCCTGACACATCGGCTCATCCGGATGGTCACATCTCGTTGTACGCGCACGTCAAAGAATCTCGCCAAACCTATTATAGGCGCGCGCGTTAATCAAGGCAATGACAGTAATCGATATCAGAATCGAACTCAAGAAAGGCGTTGCAGATCCCGAGGGAACCAACACCAAGAAAACCCTTGAATCACTCGGATTCGCAGGAATCAAGTCCGTCAAGTCCGTCAAGATGTTCGAGATCGAACTCGACATGCCCGAGAAAGAGGCACTCGCGGCCGGAGAGGAGTACTGCAAGAAGCTCCTCGCCAACCCCGTCGTCCAGAGCTACAAGGTCACTGTGAGATGATCTGATGTCTGCTGAAGAGCGCATGGTCAAGAGGACCGCGCCCTATGATCTCTGCGACATCAAGATCAGGGACGCATCCGACAAGGAGCTGGAGGACATCTCCTCCACTCTCAGCCTCGGTCTCTCGCTGGACGAGATGAAGGCTGTCCAGGAGTATTTCGTAAAGGAGGGAAGGGAGGCAACCGATGTTGAGCTCCAGTCTCTCGGACAGGCCTGGTCCGAGCACTGCTGCTACAAGAGCTCCAAGCCCGTCCTGAAGGAGTTCGTCTTCGGAATCAACCGCGATGACGTCCTCTCTAGGGGAGACGCGGGAGTGATGGTGTTCGATGATGACTACGGATACGCACTCCGTGTCGAGAGTCACAACCACCCCTCTGCCATCGAACCCTACGGAGGAGCCGCGACCGGTATCGGAGGAATCGTCAGGGACGTCATCTGCATGGGTGCACAGCCCATCGGACTCGCAGACCCTCTCTGCTTCGGATATCCCGACAGGAAGGGAGAGATGCCCCAGGGTATCAAGCACCCCCGTTACCTCATGAGCGGTGTCGTCTCCGGTATCAGGGACTATGGAAACCGTATCGGAATCCCCACCATAACCGGTGGATTCTTCTTCGACGAGAGCTACACCAGAAACTGCCTCGTCAATGTCTGCTGTCTCGGTATCGTGAAGA
>JAKSHU010000047.1 GCA_024399175.1 archaeon | reverse complement strand
CCGGAGTCAATGGCTCCCAAAGCCACAAGTATACCAAGCTAGCCCACAGGCCCACGTGGGGGTCTATCCCCCGTAACTATTTGAAAGTTCAGATTAACTGTCTCTTCCTGAGCTCGTCGATTAGCATCCTGGTGGCTATTCCCCTGTGGGAGATGACATTCTTGTCTGCCATGCCCATCTCAGCGAAGGACAGTTCTCCATTGGGTGTGAAGATGGGGTCGTATCCGAATCCCTCATCCCCTCTCTCCTCGTGCAGGATGAATCCGGGGCAGACTCCCGTGACAATGATCCTCTCCTCGCCGATCATGCATCCGATGCAGCACTTGAACTGGGCGGACCTGTCCTCGACACCCTCCATCAGCTTGAGGATACCCTTGTTCCCGACAGTCTTCTGACCATAGGCGGAGTACACTCCGGGGAAACCCTTCAGGGCGTTGATGAAGAGTCCAGAGTCATCGATCACGAAATCCCTTAGTCCCTCGGCATACAGCTGTTTGATCCCCTTGTCGACGACCTCCTCGAGATAGGCGGTCTGGATCTCGTCATATTCGCGGTTGACATGGACCATCGTCACATCGTACTCGCTGAACTTTGACTGGAATTCCTTGACCTTTCCGGGATTGTGGGTTACTACGTTGAGCTTCATGTGTATCTTCCTCTGTCCTTGATCTCCTGCACCTTGGTCATGACCTGTTCGGAATCCGTCTTCTCCCTGCAGTATGCCTCGATGATGAACCTGTAGGCATCTTTGATGTCCGGGTGTGCGGAGTTGAATCCGCGTTCGAGCAGACGGATGTCCACACCCATGCCCTCCACGCCGACAGGTGCGGAACCCATCGAGAAATCCAGGATGCACAGCTGCCCGTCCTCCGTGAGCAGCATGTTGGATGTGGTGAGGTCTCCATGACAGATGCGGGAATTGTGCAGTCTGGCTATGTTGGTTCCGATGAGGCCGCAGATGTGCTCGGCCTCCTCCGGATGCTCGTCCAGATGGCTCTTCACCGTGACGCCGCCGACCTTCTCCATGGTGATGCGGCACTCGGTGAGGTCCACGTCATAGATCATCGGGGTGCGGATGCCTGCAGAACGGGCCTCGCGGATGAGCCTGGCCTCGGACCTGATCCTCTGGGAGCGGATGCGACGGTCCAGTTCCGGAACACGATAGCCCTTGGGGGCCCTGACCTTGATCACAGCATCCTTTCCCAGATAGGTGGATTCGTAGACGCTTCCCTCCGCGCCCCTCGCTATTTCCGTCATGGTGCTGCAATCCATGACTTCGCATTGCACGTGCCCTATAAAAGGCATTATGAACACGATGACCATTACCGGATATGTGAAGCGCATCGCACTCGGCTGCAACCTCATGGACTCCATGCTCGGAGGTGGGATAGAGACCGGCAGTGTGACGCTTTTCTATGGTGAGGCCGGCTGTGGCAAGTCCAACATATGTCTCCAGCTGGCACGTAACGTCATCCGCAACGGCAAGAAGGTAGCCTACGTCGACACCGAGGGACTGTCCTATGAGCGCATCCTCCAGATCTTCAAGGACGAGAGGATGGTCAAGGACATGCTCATCTTCCAGGTCCACAGCTTCCAGGAGCAGTCCAATCGCGTCGACCAGATCGCCAAGATCGCAAAGAACGGACTGCTGGGTCTGATAATAATCGATTCGATGACGATGTTCTACCGTCTCAACTACGACAACATGGAACTGAGGAACGATTTCATCAGACAGACCGAGGTCCTTCTCAACATTGCCAGGGATTACGAGGTGCCTGTGGTCATCACGTCCCAGGTGTACACCAACATCAACAGCGGGTCCATCGAGTTCCTCGGAGGTCACGCGATGCATCACAACGCGAAGACCATCATCAGGCTGGACATGCGTGGAAACGGGGTCCGCACCGCCGTCATAATCAAGCACCGCAGTCTTCCCGAGGGCAGGTCCGCCATGTTCAGGATCCACGCCGACGGTGTCGGAGATCCCTGAAGTCCCCGTATGGGCATCATGTCGTTCGTGATAGCGATCTGGATGTGTTTTGAAAAAGTGCCAGAGGTCCGACCGTGATGTGATCGGCCCCTGGTGTGGAATGGTTTCTGTGTTCAGACTTCCCTGTTGATGGCGTAGTCTGCGAGCGCCATCATGAACTCCTTGTCCTCGCTGTCGGGGAGGATGGAGAGGTATGCCTTCGCGGATGCGATCCTGTCCTCGGCGGCCTTCTTGTTGTACTCGATGGCCCCGATGTCCTTCATGATCTGCATTCCCTCTCTGACCTCGGCCTCGGTGGCATCCATGTTTCCGAGGATGGACTTGAACTTGGCGAGCTTGGCCTCGTCCTTGAGGTTCTCCAGGGTGTAGGTGACCATGAGGGTGCATTTTCCCTTTCTGAGGTCGTTGCCGACGGACTTTCCGGTCTTGGAGCTGTCTCCCGCGATTCCGAGGTAGTCGTCGAACATCTGGAATCCCAGACCCATGTCGAGTGCGTACTTGTTGATGGCCTCGACGACCTCGGGCTTGGCGTTTCCGCAGAGTGCTCCTCCCGCCGCGGCGGCTGCGAAGAGGACGCTGGTCTTGAGGAAGATGGTCTCGGTGTACCTCTCCTCGGTGACGAGCTTGTGCTCGTTCTCGATGTCGAACTGCTGTCCTCTTGCGAGGTCCCAGACAGCCTTGGAGACGAACTGGAGGATGCCCCTCATGTTGTCGCTGGGGATGTCGAGGTCCGCGATGATCTGGTAGGCCTTCGCGAAGAGGGCGTCACCGGCCAGGATGGCGGTGGGCATGTCGTATCCGACGTGGATGGTCTTCATTCCCCTCCTCATCTCGTCCCCGTCCATGTAGTCGTCGTGGATGAGGGTGAAGTTGTGGATGTACTCGATGGCGACCGCAAGGGGCACTGCCTTGGACTTGTCTCCGCCGACCGCTCCGCATGCCGCGAGCACGATGGCGGGCCTCATTCTCTTTCCACCGGCATAGGGGTACTGCCTGGATGCCTCGATGAGCCTCATGGGCTCCTCGTCGGGGATGTAGCTCTTGATTGCACTGTCGACTTCTGCGGATTTCTTCATCAGATATTCTTTTGCGTCCATTGTAATCCCTCCAACCAATCTCTGGTTTCGCCAAGGACTGCATATCTCGCCTTGGAGAGCTGTTTGATGTTTGCGGAGCCGGTCAGCATCATGGCGACCTTGAGCTCCTCCTTGATCAGTAAAAGTTTCTTCTTGACTGCCTCGGCGGATTCGGTAGCTTCTCTGAGAATCGCCTTGGCGGCTCCGGCGGCCGTGGCCCCCATCGCGATGGCGGCGGCGACATGGGTTCCATCCAGTACTCCTCCGGATGCGATGAGCGGGAGCTTGGAGCTCCTGGCCTCGAGGAGTGCCACGGGTGCGGGTATTCCCCAGTCGAAGAACGTGTTGCCCAGTTCCGCGAGCGTGTCATCGCCGATGGCCTCGGCACGGTACATCTCCACCGCGGAGAAGCTGGTTCCTCCCATTCCCGCGATGTCGATTCCCTGCACTCCGATTCCCTTGAGCCTCTCGGCGGTGAACGCATCGATTCCCGCCCCGGTCTCCTTGACGATGATGGGGTACTGCATGGCCAGGTCACGGATGGCGTCCCTGACCCCGATGCCGTTGCAGTCTCCCTCCGGCTGGACGACCTCCTGCAGGAAGTTCAGGTGGATCGCAATGAAGTCCGCGCCGATGAGTTCCTGTGCCTGTCCGACCATCTCCGGGGAGAAGCGGTCCTTGCTCTTCTGCTCGACGAGCTGGGGTGCTCCGACGTTTCCGATGACTAGGGGGACGTCGTAGTCCTTGATGATAGAGTAGGACTCGGGTTCGACGCCGGTGACTCCCGCTCTTTCGCTTCCGACTCCCATTCCGATTCCGAGCTCGGAGCAGGCCTTGGCGATGTTCTCGTTGATCTTCCTCGCACCGGAGAATCCTCCGGTGATCGCGGTGACGATGAACGGGAACTCTAGCTTCTTTCCCATGACATCCGTGGACAGATCGATGTCGTCCTTGTTGATCTCGGGCATCGCATTGTGCATCAGTCTGATGTCGTCCCAATAGCAGTGGTCGGGTGCGATCCTCTCTTCGATGCAGATCTTGATGTGATCCGCCTTTCTGCTCCTGATGGGTTCTCCGCTCATTGAAGTCCTCCTTTGGCTACCGTGCAGGTCACCGTCTCGCCCTTCAGCAGCGAGTACAGACGGTTGGGTGCGTTTCCGTTGACGAGATAGCAGGGCCTGTGTTCATCCGTCATGCGGAGCATGGCCTCCATCTTGTTGCGGCCTCCGCCGGTGACGTCGTCCACATCAGATTCCATCGCGATCTCGTCCATCTTCTTCTTGGTGACCGTGCCGATCATCCTGGCCGCCTTGTCGGTCTTCGGATTCCTGTCGTACAGGCCGTCGATGTCCGACACGAAGATGACCTTCGACGGGTTGAACATCCTGCAGAGGTGCTCCATCACCTGGTCGCCGGACACGATGCTGAATCTTGTTGACCTGTCGGTTATGACATCTCCGAACATCACGGGCATCACTCCGAGGTCGACGAGTCTTCTGAGGGGTTCCTCGTTCTCGATGATGAGCTGGCCCTTGTCAGCCACGAAGCACGATCCGATGGGCACGGACACGGCCGGGATGTCCCTGGCCAGAAGTTCCTCGATGACCATCGAGCTGAGCTCCCTTGTGTCGCACATGACCCTGGCCATGGCAGGGATCTGCGAGTCGCCCTCATATCCTCTCTGAAGATTGAACTGTTTGGAAACGACGTGTCCGAAGGATCCTGCACCGTGCACAATGATGACCTCCTGTCCCGAACGGCGGATCTCGTCCGCCAGTCTCGAAACGGTGTCCTTGTTGAATTTGCGGTACTCGGACTTGTCGGTTATGACGCTTCCGCCGAGTTTTATCAGTATCATTGCGCGTCCAATCGCGCGCGTTGATATTAACGTGTCGTAAGGAATAATCGACAATCGACGAAATGATGAAAAAACAGATCAGGTTTCGAAAATGAACCGTGCTCCAGATGAATTGAAAAGAAGTGGTTGACAGCGTGGATGCTTTCCCGTGCACTTGCGCAACACAGTACGCGACATCTACGCGGGCAGGCTTAACTTCCGGGTTCGGAATGGGACCGGGTGAACCCCGCCGCTATGGCCGTCAGACCAAGACAGGGGATAATTAATCTGTATTTATAGTTTATGTTTCGTGTCTGAAAGCTCCTCTGAGATCTCGATTTATCAGACGGTTCATGTGGGAATCTGAGGAAAAAGGTCTCGTGCAAGGCGCGATCAAGGCGCCCACAGTTGAGTGTTGTAGAGTCGTGTCCAATCCATTTATGTGTTGATAGTTTTGTAGTCAACTATAATAATTTGAGGATTTTTCAAAGAAATTTATATAACAACTTATATAGAACCCTAGCATACTCGCATTCTGTTGTTATTATGGCAGTTGAGCAAATAACTTATCATAACATCGACCCCAAGGTTCGTAAGTCCATCATGATTGGACTATGCCTTGCTATGCTCTGTGCATGCTTCGATGGAACAATCATCGGTACCTGTGGTACCAAGATTGCCAACGAGCTTCACGGAAACGGATTGTTCACCTGGATGGTCACCGCTTACCTCCTGTGTGAATGTGTGACCATCCCCATCGCGGGAAAACTCTCGGATCTGTATGGAAGGAAACCCCTGTTCCTGATCGGACTGGGACTCTTCGTCGGAGGATCCATCATCGCAGGTATGTCCCAGAACATGGAGATGCTTGTCATCTGCCGTGGTATCCAGGGACTTGGAGGAGGTATCCTCATCCCCGTCGCCACCGCAGCGATCGCAGATCTCTATTCTCCCGAGGTGAGGGCCAAGATGCAGGGAATGCTCGCGGCTATCTTCGGAATCGGATCCGGAATCGGCCCCATAATAGGTGGATTCATCACTGAGAACATCGACTGGCGCTGGTGCTTCTACATCAATGTGCCTCTTGCGGCCGTAGCTTTCATCCTCACCATCAAGAAGTTCCCCTCCCCTGAGATTCCCAACAAACCCACCATTGACTATCTAGGTATTGTCTCTCTCACCGCCTTCCTCGCAGTCCTCATCGTTCTCTTCGAGTGCGGTGGAAACGAGTTCGAGTGGATGAGTCTTGTCACCGTGGCCCTCCTCGTCATCATGGTCCTCTGTGCCATCCTGTTCGTCAGGACCGAGAAGAGGGCGGTCGAACCCATTCTCTCGCCCAAACTGCTGAAGAACAAGACCATTATGGCCGGAGGAGTCTACATGCTTCTGTTCGGTATCGGAATGATGGGTGCGATGACCTTCGGAGGATACTTCGGAACCTTCATCCTCTTCGAGCTTGACACCCTCACCGCAAGTTACTACACCCTGTTCATGATTGTGGGTATGATGGTAACCGCGATGATCTCCGGTGCAAAGTGTGAGAAGACCGGATACAGGCCCTGGCTCATCGCAGGTCCTGCCATCGTGTTCATCGGACTCGTCCTCTTCGCGATGCTTCAGGTCGACAAGGTCGTTCTCGATCCGACCATGCCCTACATGTACTCCATCCTCGGAAAGCCCATCACCCTCTTCTGCATCGCAGAGTTCGTCCTCGGTGTCGGTCTTGGATGTATGATGACTCCTGTCATGGCAGCAGTCCAGAACGCATCCGACGAGAAGGAGATGGGAATGAACACCTCCGCGGTCAACCTTCTCAGGTCCATCGGAACCAGTCTCGGTACCGCAATCTTCACAATGCTCCTCAACGCGCAGTACGCAGGCAAGCTTGGTGCCCTTCCCCAGCAGCTCTCTGCCATCGGCATCCACCTCTCTGACAAGGCCACCGAGTTCATCGAGCCTATGGTGTCCTGTCTCTTCATCCCTGGAATCGGTGAGACTCTCTCCAACAAGGTCCTTGATGCATTCATCGCATCCGTCGATTTCGGATTCATCGCAGGTGGACTCGTCATCCTTCTTGCATCCGTCGTTGGTTTCTTCATCAAGACCAAGAAGAAGGATGCAGAACCCGAGCTGGCACAGCCCGTCGAGGAGCAGTAAACCCCTTATGATGGTGGGAGACCACCATCAGTCCTTTCAGGACATCTTTCTGGAATCATCGATACGATGACTCTCCTGAGTCATCGATGGAATATGAAAAAGTGATGGCCCTTTCGGGCCTGGAATGTGTTTCAGTTGTAGTTTGCCACTTCGGCTTTGCCGCTGTCGATGAAGTCGTTCCAGAGCTTGATGGTCTCCTGGGCTTCATCCTCATCCATGATCTCGATGGCGAATCCGGCGTGGATGACTGCCCACTGGCCGACGTTCGCGTCCACCATGGAGATGTTGGCGGTCTTGAGTGCGCCACCGAAGTCGATGTTGGCCTGGTCACCCTCGATGCTGACGATCTTTCCGGGAATTGCTAGGCACATCCTATCACTCCGACATGAGCTTGATGATTGCTTCCGCGGGCTGTCCGTCGCATTCCTCGAGGGCTTTCACGGCCTTGTCCCTGTCGCAGTTGGCCTGGGACATGACGAGCTCGATGTCCTCGCTGGTGAAGGAGGGGCCTGCGCTGGCACTTCCTGCGGATCCTGCGGGGAGGATGGTCTCGGTACCGACGACCTGGTAGTTCTTCTGGCCCTGCATGTTGATGCAGGCGACCTCTGCATTGCTGATGACGATGTCCTTGTCACGGGTCCTGATGATGACCTCGATGACGTTCTCCACGTTGGTTTGGGTGATTCCCATAGAGCGCATGGTGCGCTGCATCTGACGGGGGTTTACTCCCCTCATTCCGCCTGCCATAATGATGGTCGGATGCAATCCGCCCTATTAAAAGGAAAGGCCCCCGAGGGGGCCGGTTTGATCACAGAAGGGATTTGACGGCGGAGAGCAGCTGGTCGTAGAGCTCCTGCGCCTTGGAGGCATCCTGGATTCCGCCCTGGGCGAAATCGGGTTTTCCTCCGCCCCTTCCTCCGAATTTTCCGAGGATCTCGGGGAGCAGCTTCTTGCAGTCCACCTTGGGGGAGCCGGACGCGATCATCACGGAGACGGAGTCGGAGGCGGACACGAACGCCACGACACCTCCCTTGGACTTGAAGTTCTCCGCGGCATCGGATAGGGTCTTCCTGTCCGCGTCAGCGAACATTCCGCAGTAGAGGTCGGTTCCGTTGATGTTGTCGGGGACCATCTCGCGGATCTGCTGCTTGGCCATGGCCTTCCTTGCCTCGGCGGCAAGTGCCAGATCGTGCTTCATGTTGGTGACAGACCTCACGATGTCCTCCGCCTTGCTGTTGGCCACCTCGATGACCTGGAGACAGATGTTGGCGAGGTTCATCGCGGAGTTCTGTGCCTCCCTGCCGACCTTGAAGTGGATGGCGATGCCGTCCTTTCCGGCGGAGACCTTCCTGTCCACGAAGAGCATTCCGAGCTCGGAGGTCTCCATCACGTGCACCCCGCTGCAGGCGGAGTAGTCGATGTCGCCGATGGAGACGACGGTGATCTCCTCGTCCTCCGCGATGCGGTCGAGCTTGATCCTCACCTTCTCGAGGTCTGGGTCATCCCTTGCCATGACGGTCTTCCTCACGGGGAGGTTGTCCTTGATGGCCTGGTTTGCGAACCTGAGCGCGTCGTTGATCTTCTCCCAGGAGATGTCGTGGTTGACGATGACGTACTTCTCCTCGGGACCGATGACGATCTTGGTGATCTCCAGTTCTGGGTCCTGTCTGTGGAGCGCGCAGAAGAGGAGATGCTCCCCGGTGTGTCCCATCATGAGGTCGAACCTGCGTTCCCAGTCGACCTCTCCCCAGATCCTCATGCCGGGCTTCAGGTCGTTCCCGGGCACGATGTGGACGATTTCCTTTCCCTTGTAGTGGACGTCGGTGACCTCGAATCCCTGAAGTCTTCCGGTGTCGCAGACCTGTCCGCCCCCTCCGGGGTAGAATGCGGTGCAGTCGAGGATGACCTCGTCCCCGTTGACGGAAACGACCCCTGCCTCGAAGACTGCCATGTACGAGTCATGTCTGAATACTTCGTCTGCCATCTTTATCTGCCCAGACATTCACACGTTCTATAATGAATCTTCTCGCCCTACCTATAAGTATGTCAAATGACATAATGCGCGTTAGGTTGAGCCAATGGGCGATTTGAAAGAGTTTGATGAACTGGACAAACGTATAATTGAGATGATGTGTAACTCCAGCCAGGGCTCTTACAGGCAGTTGGCCAAGCAGCTCGGGGTGCATCCGACCACGCTCATCCAGAGGGTCAAACATCTCGAGAATCTCGGTGTCATCAAGGGATACCGTGCGAAGATCGACTATGTCGCCATGGGCTATGACTACACCGGTCTGGTGCAGGTCTACTCCGATGACATCGTCGAGGTCGAGAAGGAGATCGTCAACATCCCGGAGGTCGTCGCCGTGTACGATGTCACTGGTGAGGCGGACGCGGTCGTCCTCGTGACCTGTCTCAACAGGGAGGAGTTCTCCGCCGCCGTCAAGAAGATCAACTCGCTGAAGGGTGTCACCAAGACCAACACCTCCGTCGTTCTCAACATCATGAAATCCGAGAACGAATTCATTCCCAAGCTCCTGAACAACGGCAAGGAATGATCGCATTTTCAGACACAACCGCGCCTTCGGGCGCATCTTTATTATAACGCGTAATCATAGCGCGCACTATTGAATTAATTGGGGTACCTCAATGAGAAGAACTAACACTTGCGGAGAACTCAGGTCCTCCGACATCGGAAAACAGGTATGTCTCGAAGGCTGGGTAAGATTTTCGAGGGATCACGGAGGAGTAGCATTCATCGACCTTGCAGACAGGTATGGAATCACCCAGGTCGTCTTCGACCCCGAGGACCTTCCCGCCAACCACGACAAGAACGCACACGAGACCGACACGAACACCCTCTCCCGTGAGTCCGTAGTCCTCATCGAGGGTACCGTGAGGGCCAGGGTCGAGGGTACCGCCGTCGAGAGCAACCCCACCGGAGAGATCGAGGTCCTCGTCACCGGCGCAGAGCTTCTCAGCAAGGCAAAGATTCCTCCCTTCGAGATCGGAGACCAGAAGGAGGGTGTCCTCCCCGACGAGGATGTCAGGATGAAGTACAGGTATCTCGACCTCAGGAGGTCCGAGATGATCAGGACCATGCAGTTCAGGAGCAAGCTCGTCCACCTGGCACGCGTCTACCTCGAGTCCCAGGGATTTCTCGAGATCGAGACTCCCATCCTCGGAAGGTCCACCCCCGAGGGAGC
>JAKSHU010000046.1 GCA_024399175.1 archaeon | reverse complement strand
TCTTCTGGATTGCTTTGTTCCTGAGAGGGCTAATGGCTTCCAGCGGGACATCTTTGGCGATGCGCTTGCCGTAGTCATCATACAAGTCAATTTTGTCCTCGTATTTTGGCATTTTATACCTCCTTTCTATTCGTAACACGCCGTTAAAATCAATTAACAGCGCTCCTCTTGCAAAAAAAGATGATGGGAATACACAATATAAAATCTTTGGAATTTTGAGCATTTTTTGAAAAAATATCGCATTTGGATGGCAAATACCGACCCAGAAATACCCGCCAGAGCCGAAATCTGTTTTTGCACTTTTATTTAATACTTCGGCTCAGTAATAATTTCACGATTGAAAACGCATAAATTGTGTTTGGGAAGTGGTTTTGATAAAGATAATTCGGTGGATGGATGGTTAGTCCCGTTTCGCCTTGGCCATTATTCCGTTCTCGTAGCGGTCAAGACGGGCGACATATCCGGCGATCCTGTTGTACGGGACACCCATCGCCATCTCGTCGGCCTGCATCGTGGTCCTCTTCCTGCAGCCGAAGCAGCCGAGGGACAGGTTGGGCCTGTCGGAGACCATGGGCACCGCCATGACATCCTCGCAGCAGCACTGGAAGGGTGCGGTGGAGAACTCCGCGCGTCCTCCCTTCTCCGCGGTCTCGAGGGGAACGAACCAGTAGATCCTCTCGGCAACGTCGATGAAGATTACCACGTCGGGGACGAAATCCGCATCCTTGAGGGGGCAGACGACCTCTCCGACGGTCTTGAACGGAACGAGGAGCCTCGCATCGATCATCTTCTTGGCCGCATCGACGGAGTCGTGCATTCCCATTCCGCCGTGGAACTCGCCGCTGGCGACCTTCTCGGGGGTGTCCATCATACCGAGGACGGCCGCACCGACGTGGCAGGCCTCGTTGGCGACCGCGAGACGGTAGCACTTGCCGTCCTTCGCATTGAAGACGGCCTGGCAGTGGGTGATCTGCTCATCGGTGGCATCGATGCCCTGGGGGAACTCCTCCCCCTCCCTGACGAGCTTGCAGGCGACAGTTTCGTGCCTGAGCCTAAGGAAGATCTTGAGACGCTTGTTCTCCTCAACGATCTGTGACATGCGGAAGGTATCGCACGGCATCGATAAATACCCGTGCGAAACGATAGTTAACGGATGTTGTCCGCGACCCCTTATATCATAGACAACAATAATATGTAAGAGCCCCATCCGATAGCCATGGGAAAAAGGAATCTGATCTCCGTCACTGACATGAAGGACGAGTGGCACGACCTCGTGGACCTCGCCATCAAGCTCAAGGCCGAGCGCGGCCACCACAACGACCCTCTCAAGGGAAAGACCCTCGCGATGATGTTCGAGAAGCCCAGCACCAGGACCAGGACCTCCTTCGACATCGCCATCACCGAGCTCGGAGGACACGCCCTCTACCTCGATGTCACCAAGATGCAGATGGGACACGGCGAGACCGTCGAGGACACCGCCAGGGTCCTCAGCCGCTTCGCCCACGGTATCATGTACCGTGCGTTCGACTACAAGATGATGGACAAGCTCGGAGAGTGGGCGTCCATCCCCGTCATCAGCGGACTCGACAACCTCGAGCACCCCTGCCAGGCACTCGCCGACATCGTCACCATCAAGGAGAAGTTCGGAGAGGTCAAGGGCAAGAAGGTCGTCTACCTTGGAGACGGAAACAACGTCTGCAACTCCCTTCTCTACGCATGCGCCATCATGGGAATCGACATGATCGCCTGCTGCCCCGCCACCAGGATGCCCAACGCGGAGATCATGCTCGCGGCCGCCAAGATCGCCGAGTCCAACGGAAGCAAGATCCTCGCATCCCACGAGCCCCTCGAGGCATGCAAGAACGCCGACGTCCTCTACACCGACACCTGGATCTCCATGGGAGACACCACCTCCGAGGCGGAGGCCATCAAGCTGTTCCAGATGTACCAGATCAACGACGAGCTGCTGTCCATCGCCAACCCCGACTGCATCGTGATGCACTGCCTTCCCGCACACAGGGGACAGGAGATCACCAACTCCGTCATCGAGGGCAAGCACAGCGTCGTCTTCGACCAGGCCGAGAACAGGCTGCACGCACAGAAGGCTGTCCTCTACACCCTTCTCAAGGACTGAGACAGTCCTTCACCAGAGCCTCGACCCTGTCGAGGAAAACCATTTCCTTCCCCTCGGGGATGGTGGCTCCGGCGGCCACACTGTGACCGCCGCCCAACCCTCCGACCGATGCAGCGGCCTCGGTCATTATCCTCGACAGATCCAATCCCCTGTCGATGAGCCTTTTTGACGCCCTTGCCGAGACCTTGATTCCGTCGTCAGCCTCCGCGAAGGCGATGATCGGCATGTCGGGATCCACATCCTCGGAGTTCAGAAGCATGTTGGCCACGATGCCCACCACAGTCTCCTTGATGGCAGACCCATCAATGAAATACTGGACGTGGCTGCCACGCATCAGAAGACTGTTCTCCTTCACATAGTTCAGTGCGGACGAGATGTTCCTGCGATGATCCCTACGCTTGTTCTCGGCATCCTTCAGGGCGGATCTGCCCCCTCTGCGTATCCTCGGCCCCGTCGCGTCATCGCCGTATCTTCCGCAGGAGTTGAGGGTCGTGGCGAACTCCTTGGCATCCCCCAGGCCGGACCTCACGGGATAGCGGGTGATCGTGTACACCTCCCCGAGGAGCGTCTCGCGGTCGGCATCGCTCCCCGCGTTGGTCACCAGCTCGTCGGTTACGACCATGCGTTCCGACTCCTCGAGATCGCACCAGTAGCGCTTGCGTCCGTTGGAGTCCACAGCGGATATCCCGAACGATTCCAGAAGTGCCAGGCACACGTTCATGTCCCCGGTTATGCCAGGGATCGCTGGTTCCCCGTACTGAAGGAACTGCACCAGCGGCCTGGTGCCCCTTCCGAAGTAGCGCAGTCCGAACGACACCTCGACGTCACCGGCCTCCACCGCGTCGTCGAGGATCAGCCTGTTCCAGCTCACCAGACGCGAGTTCTGGAGGTCCTGGAGGTCGCCGATGGCGCCGATGACCGCGATGTATGCAAGGTCCTGGTTCCGGGGATCTATGGTCTTCGAGAGCAGATAGGTCATCCCGGCACCGCAGACCTCGTAGGAGCCGTCCACGCCGTAGAGGTGGGGGTTGAGCTGATGGGAGCATCCGAACGCGCTCAGCAGGGACTGACCGGTCCTCCAGTTGGAATCCGGCACGTGATGGTCGGTGACCACGAGCCCGATCCTGGTGAACTGGCTCATGTAGGCGCTGCCCAGATCGCATATCCAGACCAGGTCCGCATCGTCCGAGTTGACACGCTCGATGACCTCGTCCGTGATCTTCTTCTCGAAATGGACCGTGAACTCCTTCCCCAGCCTGCTGAGGGTCTCCGAGGCTATCGCCCCGGAGGTGATGCCGTCGGCGTCGATATGCGTGATGACCGTGATCCTCCTGGCGGATACGATCTGTGCGGCGGCACGCCTGAGATCCGCCAGCAGTTTGGGCGGAAAAGCTACTTCTGGGACGGCATCGGACATTATTGGCCCCGCCATCCACCTCGGGTTATATAACGAATCACGGCCGAAAGGCATTATATCCATCATTTCCGATGCGCCCCCATGGGAGTCAGAAGTCTGGAGGTAATGCCCGGTGTCACCATCACCAACGACAGATGCCTCATTCTGGACGACGGTCCCACCGCGATCATCGGCGACCTGCATCTGGGATATGAGAGCGCGCTCGAGGAGGAGGGGATGTTCATCCCCCGCATCAACACAGAGTCGATCCGCCACTCCCTCAACCGCATCATCGACGAGTATGAACCCGAGAGGATCGTCCTCCTCGGGGACATAAAACATGACTTCAAGAGATCCAGCTATCAGGCCAGGGAGGATGTCAGGAACATCGTGAGGCTCATCGACGAGGCCGCCGAGGCGGTGGTCATCAAGGGCAACCACGACAACTTCCTCCAGACCATCCTGTCGGATGTCGGCGTCAACACCCTGGACTACATCGACATACAGGGATTCAGGCTCGAGCACGGGCACGTGGACTCCGGGATCAGACCTGTGATAATCGGCCACGAGCACCCCTCGGTGAGGATTCCGGGAGAGCTCAGCGGAGGCATGAAGCTCCAGTGCTACGTCGTGGCCGAGAAGGAGGGCGTGATAGTCATACCCCCGTTCAGCCCCTTCGCATCCGGAAACGATCTGAATCCCGGCCCCAATGCCGTCATGGCCCCGGCCCTGAAGGCGTGCGACGTCTCGCAGGCGAAAATCTACGGCGTGTCCGACATGGGGATCATAAAGTTCGGTCAGCTCGAGGACGTCACGATGCTCACGATATAAGCCATGGATACTGAAGCCATCCAGTTGGCTTATATTACTTTACATAAGGGTGCATTGCAAGGGTTTCAGTTTTATATTACCGTGTAATTCAGCATTCAAGGAGAAATATATCATGGCAATGACTCCCAGAGAAAGAGTAACCGCAGCTATGAACAAAGAGAACCTTGACAGGCCTCCCGTAGCTATTTTCACCCAGTCAGCAACCGTTGGACAGATGGATGCCCTCAACGCACCCTGGCCCGACGCACACAAGGACGCCAACCTCATGGCAACCCTTGCAGCAGGAACCGTCGAGCTCTTCGGCTTCGAGTGCGCAAGGACTGGATTCTGCCTCACCGCTGAGGCCGAGACCCTCGGATGCGAGGTCCAGGTCGACCAGAAGGCAGCAGCACCTATGATCAGGTCCCACCCCTTCCACTTCGACGCAATGTCCGGCGAGTACGACGACCTTGCAGAGAAGCTCATGCCCGTTGACGAGTTCGTCAAGTCCGGACGTGTCGCACAGGTCATCAAGTCCGTCGAGCTCCTCAAGTCCAACAAGGTCCAGGGAGTCAAGAAATGGAACTCCGAGGAGTACCCCATCGTTGCAGGAAACGCAGGAGTCTTCACCCTCTGTGGAAACCTCTGTGACACCGAGAACATCATCTTCGGAATGATGATGGACACTGACGCAGTCGACAAGTGGACCGCCGCTGTCACCCCCTACGTCCTCGCATACACCCAGGCACTCATCGACGCTGGAGCAGATGTCGTCCAGTGTTCCGAGCCTTCCGGATCCACCGATATGCTCTCCCCCGACATGTTCGAGGAGGCAGCTGGAAACCCCTGCAGGAACTCCATCGGAGCAACCAAGGGCGGACTCGGAAACATCCTCCACATCTGTGGAGACACCACCCCCATCCTCGAGCAGATGGCAACCGTCGCTGCAGGTATCTCCGTTGAGGAGAAGGTCGAGTCCAAGGTCGTCACTGACGCCGTTGGCGGAAAGACCGTCTGCGTCGGAAACGTCGGATCCGTCAGGCCCCTCTTCCAGGGAACCCTTGAGGAGGTCGAGGCAGGAGTCAGGAAGTCTGTTGACGCAGGCTTCAACGTCATCTCCTCTGGATGCGGTATCGCACCCTCCACTCCTGACATGAACATGCAGAAGATGGTTGACGTCGTCAAATCCTACGGACAGTAAATCCACCTCTAAACCTCTTACCACTGGCTTCGGCCAGTGGGCCTTTTTTATCGACTTCCGACATTGCAAACATTTATTAACAACAAGGCAATGGTCCGATTACTCTATGGCTGGGGTAGGCTAGCTTGGTTAGACTGGGGGACTGTGGATCCCCCGACGTGGGTTCAAATCTCGCCCCCGGCCCTTCTTCTATCAACTTCTCAATACTCGCTCAGTCTGACGTCACACCGACTTCCATGGGCACGACAATCTCATACATGCCCCAGATGTGCATTCTCCGATTCCCGAGGAGTGCCCTCCAAGGCATTTTCTGACAAACAGATTATCAAAAGGTAAGTGGGCACCGACGTATCGGCGGTCGTCCCGTGTGACGGCTCCGTGACCCCCTCACCGCCGGGATCACCATCAATGAAAAAAGAACCGAAGAGGTCAGATCCTGAACAGTCTGGAGGCCGCGACGGACACTGCCTCACGATGCCTCTCCGGACAGGCCACCACCAGGGACCATCCGAACGAATCACGAGCCTGCAGGGCCTTGGCTATCGAGGAGGTCTTCGTGAGAGATCTCACCTTTCCGACCTCGTTGACAATGGACACATCGGTCTTTCCGATCTTCAGAGTGGACTTGAAGTTGGAGGGCGGCGGAATCTCGATGCAGACCTCGGACTCGTCCACACCCGCCTTCTCCGCCACGAGCCTCTCCAGCTCGCTGCGGGCCCGGGGAGAGCTGTGACTGATCAGAAGGTCCGCCACACTGTCGTCCAGCTCGTTGCCCGTGACGATGGCCGCCTTCTTGTAGAACATGCGATTCTGAAGCAGGGACATCAGCCTGGCCGAATCACCTCCGCAGCCAAAGAGCATCTGGGACAGATCAGAGTCGTCCCAGAGATAGATGTCACGGAGATCCAGATCTGACGCGAGGACCGCCTTCGTGATCATCCTGTTTATTATGCGGACGGTCGGATGGAAGTAGACGGACGTGTACATCAGGGAACGGGACACCATCAGGCCCTCGGCCGCGGGTGCACCTCCACGGGATATGCAGATGCGGTCATTGACCACCCTCATCGTGGAGAGCAGACGTTCGGTGTCGATCTGCCCCATGACCACGCCCGTGTAGTGCGCGTCCCTCATCAGATAGTCCATCTGGTCACAATCCACAGGGCCGTGGATAATTTGGTGGATGTAGTCCTTGGAGGGGATGTGGTCGTCACGGCCCCCGAGGAAGCTGTTCAGGGAGGACTCATAGGAGGTCGTCTCCGGATATGCGATCAGATCGCAGACGATGCGGGGATCCACCCCGTTGGCATCGAGAATCTCCGCGATCGTGTCCTCGCCCGAGAAAAGTTCAGCATCCCTGTCGCGACAGGTCTTGATCCTGCCGAACACGAGATTGCGTGCTAGTTCCATATGGTCCTGTCCCGTGGCCTCCTCCATTATGCTCTCGAGGGTATGTGAAAATGGTGCGTGACAGATGTCATGCAGGAGTCCTGCGGCACGCACGGCCAGGGAATCCTCCTGGGACAGGGAGATGGAATGTGCCATCTCCCCTGCGAGATGATATGCTCCGAGACAGTGCTCGAAGCGGGAATGGTTCGCCCCGGGAAACACGAGATTCGCAAGACCCAGCTGTCTGACTCCGCGTAGTCTCTGCATCTCGTGGCGATTGAGGATCTCGAGGAAGAAGCCATCCACGCGGATACCGCCATGGACGGGATCGTGGATGGTCTTCTCCCCTTTCGTCAGATCACTCACCTGCCTTCCAGAGCTTGTCCCCGACGTTGTTGATGCTCTTGATGGCCTTGCCGGGCTGCTTGGCCTTCAGGTCCGCGCTGGAACGAAGTGCCTGTCCCACCGCGAGGGGGACCTGGTTCTTGACATCCCTGATCCAGACGAAGTCACCCTCCTGGATGTCGTCATCGGCATCGACGATTCCGGGACCCATGCAGTCGGCACCGTTGGTGATGAAGGGGACCGCACCCATGTCGATGGTGACGAACCTCCTCACGGGCCTGTACTTCAGGACACCCCTGACGGTGAGGAAGGGTTTCTCATCCATTATGAATCCGAGGATGTCGTTTCCGACGATGATCAGGTCGAAATCGGTGCTCTCCGCACGATCGACGGCCTCACTGTCGGAGAAGACAGGAACACCCAGAACAGCCTCGAGCTGTTCGGACAGTGCCTTGACCTCCTTGTTTCTGAGTCTCTTCCTCTTGCGTATCCTTACGTCTGCCATAATGAATGACCATAGGTCATGACAGGATAAAGCACTTGGCCATGAAACAGGCCCTCCAGAGGATGGATCATCCCTCTTCTTCCCCACGGACACGGACCACGTGTGCCTATCTCCCACCATCATCCCCCTCATATATCGGGACGGCATTCCCTCGCTCCATGGTCGAGATCGCAGCAAACGGCATGGAAGCAAAGAGCGCCCCCTGCAGGGAGCTCAAGCTCTCTCTTCAGAAGGTCATGGTCGCCAAGACGGACTTCGTGGAGTTCCAGGAGTACTACGAGGGAGTCTCTCCCGAGGACGCACAGAGCGTGTTCTCCGATTACGAGGGATTCCTCAAGAGAAACAAGTTCACAAGCAAGAACAACGTGTTCCTCGTCGAGAAGATCAAGGATGAGAATGATCTCGAGGCACTCAGGCCTGTCGTCAAGAAGTTCCCCACCGGATGGGTCGACATAACCAAGCTCAATGACTCCGACAGGGAGGCAGTGCTCGCCAACTGCAGCGAGATGGACCGCCTCAACGCATGGGATCTCCTCTCGTTCGAGGAATCGGACCAGGCATGTGCCAGCTGTCCCCTCGCATGGAACAAGGGAAAGTGCATAGGCACCTTCGGTCCCGCAACATCCTCGCTTCCCGCCATCGCGGAGAAGTACGGCTGCCCCATCATCGCCTCCGCGATCACCTACGCGAAGGAGAGGAAGAAACTCACCTTCGAGGACGCCAAGGAACTCCTCAGGGAGACCGAGATCCTCAAGACCGCCCTCGTGGACGAGGGAAAGATGGCAGTACACCGTTACAGCGGACCTGTCGAGAGGATGAACACCCTCGCAACGGCCTGCATCAAGGCAGAATGCGGATTCTTCTTCTGCTGAAAAACCATATCAAAAACACGGGTCCGGAAGGACCCGTGAAACTCATTCCTTCTCTGACAGCTCGACGATGTGGTCGATCAGGTTCTGAAGTCCCTTCATCGCCAGGACATCCTTCTCGTATGCGGGGGAGTCCAGCGCCCTGAAGACAGGGAACGGCCTGTTTCCGATGATCAGCATCTCGCAGCGCAGCATCCAGAACACGAGCTCCTGATAGGCGCTCTCGGCACCGTCATGCTCCGAGACCGTGATGGCTGCACCGTACTTCCCGTGGAGTCCTCTGTCGCCCTTCTCGAGGATCAGCGAGGCCTTCTCGAGGAACAGCTTCATGACGCCTGGAACTGTTCCAGCATATGCGGGACCAGCAAGGATTATGAGGTCCGCCTGACGCATGACCTCGAGGATCTCGTTGGTTCCGTCCTCCTCATCCATGCACCTGCCGTCGCCCCTCATCTCGCACGTGCGGCACATGTTGCAGGGAGTGAAATGATACTCGTACAGCGGGACGTGAAGGGTCTCGATGCCCTCCTTCTCCAGCTTGTCGATCATATCACAGACGATGTTGCCGGTGTTGCCTATGGGGCGTGCACTGCCGTTGAGGATGAGGGCTCTCATGTTCCTCACAACCTTCATTTAGGATTTATGGTCTTCGCAGGGGACCGCCCTGGTCTCGATCACGTACAGGATGTTGCCGTCCTCGTCGAAGAAGGAGGTGGCGACACCCATCGGCAGTCTCTTGGGATCCATCTTGAAACGGACCCCCTCATCCACCATGCGCCTGTGGAAGTCGTAAGGCTCCTCCACCCCGATGAAGATTCCCGTGTCGATGCCTGCCTGCTCCGAACGGTGGAGCCTCAGCGTGGCCGACCCCCTGCGGACGACGGCCTCGTCGGGACCGCAGTAGATGACGTCCATCATCAACGTGTCCCTGTAGAACCTCACCGCCTTCATCGGATCTCTCACCGGAACGCTGGACATGAAGAGGGACTCCGGCAGTCCCTCGTAGGTGTATGTGAAGTTTCCCCCGTGCGGGTCTCCTATTGGCATGGTTCCCGGATGCCTGTCACCCTAATTCAATCTAGCGTGGGATAACCCTATATTGAAAAAGGAAGTACCGTCCTCCAGAGTGTAATCGCATGAGCAAACCTATGTTCACCGGAGAAGAGATCGAGGAGGAGACCAGGCGTCTCCACACCCTCGAAAACATCAAGCACGTCATCATCGTCATTTCTGGAAAGGGAGGAGTCGGAAAGAGCACCGTGTCCTCCAACATCGCCGAGTCCCTGTCCATGGCAGGATATGTCACCGGAATCATGGACCTCGACATCACCGGACCCAACATCCCCAAGATGTTCCATATCGAGGACGAGAAGCTCACCGTCAACGACGACCGCATGCTCGAGCCCATCGAGGTTCCCCCGTCCCTCAAGGTCATGTCCATGGCATTCCTGCTCCCCAGCAAGGACTCCGCCCTCACCTGGAGAGGTCCCGTCAGGTCCTCCGCTGTCCAGCAGTTCATCGAGGATGTCAACTGGGGTCCCCTCGACTACCTTGTCATCGACATGCCCCCGGGAACCGGAGACGAGGCACTGTCCATCATCCAGCTGATCCCCAAGGCCACCGGAACCGTCATCGTGACCACCCCTCAGGACGTCTCCCTCCTCGACGC
>JAKSHU010000045.1 GCA_024399175.1 archaeon | reverse complement strand
CCCCGACCACCTGATTAAAAGTCAGATGCTCTACCTAGCTGAGCTACAGGCCCATTGTGTCTTAAGCTAGTGAAAAGTGTATTATCGACTATTATTTAAAGATACGCTTTCAAGTCTTTATAAAAAAACGTACGAACCGTTTAAAAAGAACAGGAAAGGACGTGACTGCATCCGCAGACCCTTCGGCAAACCCATCTGTGATATACCGCGAGCGCATCAGTGACCAGGATGGCTGACACTCTCACGATGAAGGTAGAAATCCCGAAACGTCTGAACGAATCGGGATGCGGACGCGCCCGCCTTGACCCGCAGGCATACAGCAAGCTCGGGCTGTCCATAGGAAGCATCATCGAGATCATCGGCAAGAAGACGGCGGTGGCCAAGGTCTTCAGGAGCGACCAGGAGGATGAGGGCACCAACCTCATCAGGATCGATGGTCTGACCAGGACCAGCGCCGAGGTGTCAATCGGCGAGAACGTGCAGGTCCGCAAATGTGAGCCGGAACGTGCACTGAAGATAACATTGGAACCCGTGATACCCGAAGGTTCCAAGATCAACGTCGACAAGAGCTTCATCGAGATCTTCAAGAACAACCTCATCAGCCGCCCCCTCATAACCGGGATGGTCATCACGGTCCAGAACATCTCTCTGATGGGCACCCGTTCCAAGTTCAAGGTCGTGTCGACCCTTCCCCAGGGCCCTGTCGTCGCATCCTCCATCACAGAACTCACCATCATGGAGGAGCCCCACAAGGGCCACGGCAATGTCAAAAACGACGAATCGGGCGTCGGAAGGGACCACAGGACCACCACCTATGACGACATAGGCGGACTCAACGACGAGCTCAAACGCATCAGAGAGATGGTCGAACTCCCGCTCAAACATCCCGAACTCTTCGAGACCATGGGCATCTCGGCACCAAAGGGACTCCTGCTGTACGGACCACCCGGTACAGGAAAGACACTGATAGCCGAGGCCCTTGCCAATGAATCCGGCGCCAGCTTCTACTGCATACGCGGACCGGAGATTATGGGAAAGTACTACGGCGAATCGGAGGGAAAGCTACGCTCAATGTTCCAGACAGCGGAGAAGCACTCCCCCAGCATCATATTTCTGGACGAGATCGACTCCATCGCACCCAACCGTGACAATGCCTACGGCGACCAGGAACACCGCGTCGTGGCCCAGCTCCTGACCCTGATGGACGGACTCGGAGGTCGTGGGAACGTCATCGTGATCGGAGCCACCAACAGGGAGGATTCAATAGACCCAGCACTCAGAAGACCGGGTCGTTTCGACAGGGAGATCGAGATCGGCGTTCCCTCCAGGCAGGGACGTGAGAACATCCTCGGTGTGCACACGAGGGACATGCCGCTGTCGGAGGACGTGGACATAGCCGCACTGTCCCGCATGACCCAGGGATTCGTGGGAGCGGACCTGGCGGCCCTTGCCAGGGAGGCGGCCATGAAATGCCTCGGCAGAAGCGTGCAGGACATAGACCTCAACAGGCCCGTCCCCAGGGAACTCCTCGAGTCGATGAAAGTCACCATGGCGGATTTCATCGATGCCCTCTCAGACGTCGAACCGAGCGGAATGAGGGAGGTTGCCATAGAGGTCCCCAAGGTCACCTGGGACGACATAGGGGGCCTGGATGACATCCGCAACGAGATCAAGGAAACCCTGCTCCCGGGAGAAGACAGGAAGGATTTCGAGCGTCTCGGAATCTCACCCGGAAAGGGACTCCTGCTGTACGGACCTCCTGGCACAGGTAAGACGATGATTGCCAAGGCCGTGGCGAACGAGTCCGGAGCCAACTTCATTCTTGTCAACGGTCCGGAGATCGCGAGCAAATGGCTCGGAGAGAGCGAACAGGCCATTAGGAAGATATTCAAACGTGCAAAACAGATGGCACCCACCATCATATTCTTCGATGAGATCGACTCCATCGCACCCAAGAGGGGAAGCGAGAACAACGAGTCCTGGGAGAGGGTCGTGGCCCAGATGCTGACCTCCATGGACGGGGTCGAACAGCTGAACAACGTCCTGGTCATGGCCGCGACCAACAGACCCGACATGATCGATCCCGCACTTCTCCGTCCGGGAAGGATCGACCGCATGATACTCGTCGGAAAACCGAACAGGGTCGCAAGGCTCAGCATCCTCGGTGTGCACACCAAGAACATGCCTCTCGAGGCCGACGTGGACCTGGAGTACCTAGCGGACCGCACGGAGGGATTCGTCGGAGCAGACCTGTTCGCACTCTGCCGGGAGGCGGGACTGTCCGCCTACCGTGCCGACCGCTCCGCCAGGACCGTCGCGGCAAGGGACTTCGAGACCGCCCTCACCAGGGTGAAGCCCTCGGTGGATGACAACACATCGAAGGCCTACGAGTCTATGGCCTCGGAGATAAACAAGAGAAAGGACCGCTGGAGCAACAATCCTCTGTACAACTGATCAGAGCGACTTGGCCATGTACGGATGTTCCAGGCGGTAGCCGAGGGAGGCATAGTACTCCCTGACGCCGATTCCGCTGGTCACGATTATCTGGGTCTTTCCCAGATCGCGTGCGATGCGTTCCGCCTCGGCGACGAGTCTCCTTCCGAATCCGCGATGCTGCCAGCTTTCGGCGGCCGCGCCGATGGCGGTCTCGTTTCCGAACACCTTCAGTTCACGTATCATCGCCACATCGGACGAGTTGACACGAAGGCGCACATAACCCACCAGGGAATCCCCGTATGTGAAGGATATGAACCTCTCCTGTCCGTCCGCAGCATCATACACCATCGTGTCCATGCACACCAGGAACTCGTCCTCGAGGATGGCACCGGTGTGGCCGACCTCGCGACAGCGGATGCACCTGCATCTCGTGCCATTGTCATCCATGTTCTTCTGGACAAGCTGACGGAGGTTGCTCTTGAGGATTCCCGCGGTGATCTCTGGGACGGGAATGTCCCTCTGGATGCGCTGGATGCGCACGTATTCCGGAACCATCGCCTTCATCTCGGAGAGCAGTTTCGTGGCAGTCTCCACGGAATAGGGCACATACTCGCCGGCCTTCCACATGTCATAGATCTTCGTTCCACCCACGACGAGAGTGGGGTAGAACTTGAGCATGTCCGGACGGAAATCGGGATTGTCGAAGCATTCCCTGAAACACTCCAGGTCCTTCTCGGGAGTTGAACCGGGAAGACCCGGCATCAGATGATAGCACACCTTGAGACCGTGATCGCGGCAGACGCGAGTGGCACGTATGACCTCCTCGACCCCATGCCCGCGCTCGACTCCGGCCAGAACCTCGTCATCTAGAATCTGCACACCGAGTTCTACACGGGTCGCGCCGAGTCTCATCATCCTCTCGATCTGCTCGTCCTTGCAGAAATAGTCTGGACGGGTCTCCACGGTGAGGCCTATGCATCTGCGTTTGGAATGAGAGTTCTCCTCCTGTGCAGCCTCGAGATTGGGGGAGGGGTGCCCGTTCATGGCCTCGAGACATCTCTGCACGAACCATTCCTGATACTGGGGATTACGGGACGTGAACGTGCCGCCCATGATGATCAGGTCTATCTTGTCCGTATCGTGGCCGATCTCCTCGAGTTGGGTGAGACGGCTCTCCACCTGGTCGTAGGGGTCGAAACGGTTCATCGCCGCACGTCTGGCGGCGGGCTCCTTTCCCGTGTAGGACTGGGGGGAATCGTTGGAGACCCCTCCGGGACAGTAGGCACACTTGCCGTGCGGACAAGGATAGGGAGAGGTCATCACTGCCACCACGGCGACCCCGCTGGCGGTGCGCATCGGCTTCTTCACGAGGAGAGGAAGGATCGCCTTCTTCTCATCCTCGTTGACAAGTGCCAGTATCTCTGAATTCGAAGGAACCTTCTCGGCGCCGTACCTGGCACACAGCCTCATCTTCAGACGCTGCAGCTCGTCACGGTCGCGCACCTCTCCAGAACGTATCGCCTCGAGCATACGTTCAGCGACTATGCCTGCCATTCAGTTTTTCTCCGCCCTTTCTTTTGCGAGCTGCTGGAAACGGAGAACGGTCTTCTTGTAGTTCTCCATTGCAAGGGACACGTTAGCCTCGGTGAAGCTCCAGGCCTTCTCGAGATCCCCGTATCTCACACGGAATCCCTTCCTGACGGAACCGTCGTCGGCAACCACATCCGCGTTCTCGAGAAGATCCATGGAACGCAGCTTGTTGATGTGACGGTAGATGGTGGGCTTGGAGGTATCCAGAAGGGAGGCAAGCTCCTCCGCGGTCCAGACCTTGGAGGGATGTTTCATGAAGAAATCCATGAAGAGGCGATAGGGAATGCTGTCCCTGACGGTTAATGCACCGGCCGAACGGGGATCGTATCCCTTGGGGAGATATCCGATCTGAACAAGAAACGTTTCCGCCAGCACGTCCAGATCATCCACGCCAGTCATCGGAGTATTGGAAACCACTTGCAGTTCAAACATAGATTCGCCCTTCTACCCCGCAATAAGTTAAGCTGATATATTAACTCATCAGAAATCGCTCTTGACATCACCGAGGATGTTGATGACACTGTCCAGAGGGAACACGGTGTAGACCTTGATCGAGGTGATCTTCTCCACGGTATTGGCGACGATGGGCGCACAGACGATTCCGAGGGCCCCGTCACGTTCCGCACGCACCGCGGCGATGATGGCATCCTCCACGGTAGACACAGGATACTCCTTCAGCTTGACCTCTCCGTTGGACTCCGTCTCGAGGGACTTGGGCAGACCTGCCATGAAACTGGGGGATGCGATGATCGCGATGTACTTCTCGGAGTCCCTGCGAGCGAGCTCGTTGAGGGATTTGACAATCTGTCTGACAGTGCGGAGGTTGGGCTCACGACGTTCCTCGAGGATCTTGTACATCGTGCTCTGGGATATCTTGGAATGCTGACAGAACTCGTTGAGAGACATGTCGAGCTCCTTGTCCAGGATCTCCTTGAACGCCTTCTGGAATCCTCCCTCGTCCCTGAGCATGCTGGAGATCAGGTCCTGTACGGTCATTCGGACACCTTCCTCGCATGGTCCGCCGCGGCCATTCCAGCGATGCATCCCTCGCCCACGGCCTTGGCGACCTGCCAGGGCTTTCCGGTTATGTCCCCGCAAGCAAACACGCCGGCGACGGCGGTGGCACAGCCGCGGTCGACCTTGAGGGAATCGTCCATCTCGGGCATGATGTCGAGCTCCATCGCGAGATCCACGGAGGACTTTCCTCCGAGCTCGATGAAGACCCCGTCCAGTTCGAGGACGTCGCCGTTGGACAGCCTGACTGAGGTCACCCTGGTCTCGCCGAGGATTTCCTCGACGGCTGCCTCGACGCGCGTGACACCTGCCTTCTCCGCGGCATCGAGCAGCTTGGCATCGGTGTCGAACCTGGGCGAGATGAGGTACACCTTTGACGCGTACCTGGTCATGAACTCGGCGTCTACGACCGCCTCGGACTGGCCACCTACCAGTGCCACGACCTTGCCACGATAGAAGTTGCAGTCGCAGACGGCACAGTAGCTCACACCCTTACCGTTGGCGAACTTTGACTCACCTGGCACTCCCAGTTTGACACGGGTCGTGCCAGTGGCGAGGACCAGGGCCTTGGCGATGACCTCGTCCCCGTCCTCTAAAGAAATCCTGAAGCGCTCACCGTCACGGGAGAGCGACAGGACGTTCTGTTCCAGGAGACGACCTCCGAAGGAACGGACCTGCTCGATTCCATTCATGAGGAAATCGGTCCCGGACATGATGTTTGGGAGACCGACGTAGTTCTCGAACTCGGTACCGTGGATGGCACTGTTGCGAGGCTTGCCGATGACTATCGTGTCCACCTTCTTCCTTGCGGAATGGATGGCGGCCTGCAGACCTGCGGGCCCTGCTCCGATGATCGCCACGTCGGTGTCCATGCTGTCAGCTCACAGGGAGTTGATGTGGTTGATGATCTCTTCCTTGGGCACGAGTCCGACGATGGGCTCCTTGAGGACTCCGTCCTTGTAGAACAGAAGGGTGGGGATTGCGTTGATGCCGAGGGAGACCGCGATGATCTGGTTCTCATCGGTGTTGAGTTTTGCAACGGCGACCTTTCCTGCAAGCTCCTCTGCGAGCTCGTCGAGGACGGGTCCCATCCTCCTGCAGGGGCCGCACCAGGGGGCCCAGCAGTCAATGAGGACGACTCCGCTCTGTTTGGTGAATTCTTCAAACTGTTTTTCGTTGAGTTCGGTTACCATGTGTTTTGCACCAAATGAATATATCCGTTCTGGGATATATATCTGAGTGATTTCTTACAAAAAGGATAATTGATCGACCCACATCGGGCCGATCAGGGTTTGACGTGTTTCAGTTTGGGGAACTCACCGACAACCTCGATGAGGGTGTCGAGATCCTTGCCGTAGATCTTGGAGAGCTCCTGATGCAGGAGTTCTACGCGCAGCGCCCCGCGTTCCGCACCCTTTGACATCAGCTTGTCCACGGAGTGCCTGTGGGAGACGACACGGTTGTCGCTCACCATGTTGTCGGCGTGTGCGACGATCTTCTCCTCCAGGGTGGCGGGGATGTAGTCCCCGGGAGGAAGTCCCATCTCCTCGACATCCTGTGCATCGAGACCGGCTCCGGTGTGCTTGCGGATGATATCAACGAGGATCGGGGAGAGTCCCTTCTCCTTGGCGATCTGCGAACCGATGTAGGCATGCATGATGGAATGATCCTGGGAACGACCGATGTCGTGCAGCAGTGCTCCGGCGATGACGGTGGCCATGTCCGCCCCGGGGATTCCCTTGGCCATCTCCTCGGCCACCGCACGGACGGTGGCGCAGTGGACGACCACACGCTTCTTGCAACCAGCGTCCCAGAGCAGATCGATGCATTCCTTGTCAGACGGAATCGGTTTAATCGTCTTTGTTGACAACTGTCTTCCCTCTTTCATTGGGTATGACGGTCATCTGTCCATCACGATCTTCGTAGAGATGACTTCCACCAGTGTACTGATACAGGAAGATTGCCAATGCTGCTATCTCCGAGTGGGGCTGGTTGCCGACGGAGACGTTGAAGTCCGCCCTCTGGTAGACCTCTGCGGGAACCTTCTCGGCTCCAACGATGATCATGATGTCCTCGTCGGTGGGGATCTTGGGCATCGCCTCATCGACCCTCTGTCCGTACATCGTCAGGTGGACGACCTTGCCCTTGAAATCGGCAAGGGCCTCCTGCCAGGTGATTCCGGTCTTGATGGTGTAGTCCCCACCGAAACGCTCGACGACACTGGCAATGTTTCCCTCCAGGACAGGGTCCTCGGTGTCGACATAGATTCCCTTGGCGCCAAGTGCCCTCGAGGACAGTGCCACGTGGGTGGTGACACGCTTGTCCCTCTCGGGACGATGTCCGATCCTCATAATGTAGATGTTGGACATGGTCACTCTTCTTTGATGGGTTCGATCCTGTGACCGCGATAGTCCATCTTGACGGACCTGCGCACCAGGCTCTTGAGCATTGTGGCTGAAAGTCCGAGGGCCTCCGCGACATCACCGGAGAACTTGCCGTTTCCGACCTGTTCCAGAATCTTGGATTCGATGATCGCGTATTCCTCCTCGCTCATCATTGCGGCAGCGAGAACGTCACTGATCTCGTAGACGGGCCACTGGGCGTTGATGTTGAACGAGGTGTAGAAGGTGTGATAGGACTTCTCAGGATAATTTCCGTTGGTGGAGATCCAGCGGGTCTCCACGAGTTTCATCTTCTCGAAGAAGATGGTAGCTTCCCTTCCCTCGGGACCGAATTTCTTTTCGATCTCATCAGCAGTTTTCCACTCGAGGGTCACCTCTTTCAAGACATCCCTTTTGACGGGGGTGTCGACAGCCCTGAGCATGGGGACAAGCTCAGAGGGCTCGTTGATGACCTTAATTCTATTCATAACACCGACATAGGCATTCAACGATATATACATTCAGCAAAAACAGAGTTTAAATAATAGGAGCATAGCGAAAAATTCACATCCAACTTACGGAAATTGAGGGAATCCGAAGAGTTGTCCAAGCTTCCGCACGACCTTGGATAGATTCACGCGACCATCCGCGTGGGGACCACACAGGGGGATTACCCAGATGGTGTCCGGCCATATTCACGCGGAACGGGACGTCCCCTATCGAGGGGGCCCGAGAGATGATTCGTCGGAATCTGGAACTTCCCCTGTCGACCGGAGGAGCGATCACGGAATGTCGTCCCGGACGATCGGTCACACCGGACTTTTCCGAACGGGTGACCCCCAGGGCGCACAGCGAAACGTTTTAAATGGAATCGATGATAACCAGACCAATGAGATTCGACAGGAAGTCACCTAAAACTGCGTGCTTCCAGTGCCTCAACTGCTACAAGAGCTACAAAGCCAAGGGAACCACCCCCGAGGACGAGGCTGACGCTGAACAGAAAACACTGGACTGCTTTGGATCATTCATTCAGGGATACTACGTAAACTACAGAAGGTGGGGAATCCAGAAGTGGTACGGCCGTTAAACGCCGTGCCTGGTTCCAACCCTTGAGGGCTACAGCTCAACGCTGTAGCTCCCATATTTTTCAAACTTCAACTCTCGAATAAGTATATCAATCGAGACACAATCTCCCGAACAATGAGCGAGGAGATGTTTTCTGGTACATTCGGCGAGATGGATCTCATTGAGCGCCACATACGCATGCTTCGTGCCACCAAGGAGAACCAGCCCGTGGGGATCATAAGGCTCTCGGAGCTGCTTGACATCCCCAAGCACAAGGTCCGCTACTCTCTCAGACTTCTCGAACGCGACGGACTCATCACCGCCACCCAGGACGGTGCGGTAGTCACCGAGAAATACGAGGCATTCATGTCCGAGCTCTCGAAGGAACTGGACCGCATAGTCGACAAGGTCAACGAGATCAGGGACGTCGTCTCCCACCAGTGATGATCCGACCCCGGATGTTCTGTCGGCATCACCCCTCGACCATATGTTGAACGAAAGATTGTCCGCGGTTGAGTGGGAAGAGAGTCGAAACAGGCCCGCCCGAATCGACGATGAATCCAATAAGTTAATATATCGGCGTACAATGGCTGAAGATAAGCCGTTGTAGCTCAGTCGGTAGAGCGTGTGACTGTTAATCACAAGGTCCACGGTTCGATCCCGTGCGACGGCGCCATACTTTTCAATTCTCAACTGTTGGGCTTCGCTATGCATTTTTTCTGCGCTGACCCTCGAACCGCTACATCTGGCACATTGTGAGACCGATCCGCAGGACCTCCTGAGATGAAGATGGATGCCCACATATGTTTTTATGCGATGTTTGTCTAATCCCACCCAAGGGCTCATAGCTTAGCTAGGTAGAGCGCCCGACTCATAATCGGGTGGCCGCCGGTTCAAATCCGGCTGGGCCCACCAGCTTTCTGCACCGATCAAAAAATCATCCCAATTCCACCGATGGGAACGAAACTCCGTTTTTTTTGACAACCCAGAGGATTCTGGTCTCTCAAAACATTTAAAATAGCGTTCGGCTTGTTCTCTCTTATCTATAAAAGAAAAGGGACATGTTCCCTTTGCTTTTTGCGGGAAAGGTGTTAGAATGGACCTACTTATGAAGCTCCCCCACATTGAAAAAGAACTCACCGCATGCGTTCAGTGCGGATACTGTATCTCTGTCTGCAAAGCCCACGACCAGACTCCTTGGGAGTCCGTCACCCCCAGGGGAAAGATCTACTACCTCAACCAGATCAACGTCGCAGGACCCCTCGACAAGCCCCTGAAGAGGGAGGTCTCGCTCAACCCCTACTTCGTTGACGCGATCTACAAGTGCACCGGATGCGGAAACTGCGAGGCAGTCTGCCACGCACACATCCCCCTCGTTGAGCTGTGGGAGACCGTCAGGACCTGGCTCGTCGAGAACGGAGCAGGACCCCTCGACGCACACAAGGCAATGGCAGTCGCCATCGCAAAGAACCACAACCCCTACGGCGGAGACCAGAAGCACAGGGGAGACTGGTGGCCTGCAGAGGTCCCCAAGGCAGAGGTTCCCGACGTCATCCTCTACGCAGGATGCACCGGATCCTTCAGGCAGCAGCAGGTTCCCCAGACCGCGGCACGTGTCCTCGGCAGGGCTGGAGTCAAGATGAACATCCTCGGTGAGGACGAGTGGTGCTGCACCTCTCCCCTCCTCAGGACCGGAAACGACAAGCTCACCATCGACTCCGCAGAGCACGTCGTCGAAAAGGCAGACGGAATGGGTGCCAAGGACATCGTCATGGCATGCTCCGGATGCTTCAAGACCGTCTCCACCGACTTCGGAAAGTACTACGCCCAGATGGGACAGCAGTGCTACCACTTCACCCAGTACGCTGAGAAGATGATCAAGGAGAAGAAGCTCGCAATCCAGCAGCCCTTCGAGCACAAGGTCACCTACAACGACCCCTGCCACCTCGGAAGGCACATG
>JAKSHU010000044.1 GCA_024399175.1 archaeon | reverse complement strand
GCGTCTGCGATTTTGCTCTCTTCCTAGTGCCGAATGCCCTGTATCCCTTCTTTGGGCGTCTTCTTTGCGGCATATTTCACACATACCTGCGAGGGTATCTACGCTAACCTCGCGCTATTTTTCAGACGAACGCCTTCATGAACCGACCGTGACACCTTATTCGTTCCCAAAATGCCCTCAGGCTAGGAACAAGCGTGGGTTGCGATGCATTGCCCGATGTGTCTGGTCGGACATAGAGTATGTCCAATCTAGAGCTCTCGTAAGAGGATGTTGTATATAAAGCCTCCTTACGCGTTTATTATATAATATTATAATAAAAATAAAAGGTTTCGAAAGGGTTTCGGAAAAGCTCAGAGAGTGCCCTCTTTCGCCTTCTTCTTGGCCCTGTTCATACGGTCCTTCGCGGAGAATCCGGTGGCGGTCTGAAGGAACTCGTTGAGCTTCCTCTTGGAGTCGAGGATCTGGTCGTCGGTGAGCTTGGAGACGTCATCGACGTTGACGGTCATGAGGCCCATCTGGGTCTTTGAGATGACCTTGGCCTCGATCCTTGCCATTGCACCGTAGGTGGAGACGAACACGTCCCCCTCGACGACCATGTTTCCGAAGATGTCGTTCATCAGTGCGCCGAGCTTGTCGCCCTCGATCTTGCTGTAGTATCCCCTCTTGATGTCGAACTCTGTCATTTCGCCGGCCATGGTATCACATCTTGATTGTAAGGTCGCTATCAAACGCACGGCCGATGTCTGCCGCGGTTCCGAGGAACCTTTCTGCAGCCAGATAACGCTCCCAAGTTAATCTACATTCGCATGAGACGTCGAGGTCGGACGGATCCTGGGAGAAGGAGAATTTCTCGATGGCCTCCAGCGCCTGTGCGTCACAGCTGCCGCAATTGTGGACACCCCTCTGCGAGCCTCCTCCGGAAGGAGACGACATCAGCCTGGAATCAACTGTTCCAGCAAGCGATTTCATCACACTGATCAGCGACCAGATCCAGGGGGATCTGAAGTCCCCTCTCTTCCACAGTCTCTCGACATAGGTGCCATGCTGGATGTTGAGCGGGTTGATGGAGATCTCGTCCGAGAAGGGTGCGGCGAACCTGGCGGATGATATCGCATCCTCCATTCCGGACCTCTCCGACATGAACGGGGGCTTCAGGAGCAGATAGGTCCTCACCATGAGGCCGGCGGCCTTCAGCCTTTCCGCGGCCTCTCTGCTCTGCTGTGCGGTGAATCCCTTGTGGACGCAGGTGCGGAGAACCTCCTCGTTGGAAGACTCCAGCCCCAGTGCCACGGTGAGGTTCTTGGGGAGGGTGGAGACGAGCTCGTCGGTTATGAACTCGGGCCTGCTCTCCACAAGGATCCTCCTGCATCCCGCATACTCCTGGAACATCCTCGTGCGGATGGACTCGGGAATCTCGTTGGTGTCGAAGAAGCTACCCGAGGTGTAGATCTTCACGAAGGGCTCGCCCTTGTACTTGGACAGGGCCTGGTCGATCTGTGCGTTGAGGTCCGCCTCGGTGACGTTGTTGAGGGATGCGGTGCGATATCCGCACATGGTGCATCCTCCGTTGCCGTTCCTGGCCCAGCAGCATCCGTTCGTGCGCATGATGAGGACCTGTGCGGACACGACCTCTCCGTCGACCATGTCCTTCTCTGACCACGAGGCCTCGAGTTCGGTGGGCACTCTCTTTCCTTTCATCGGACACCCAACTGTGCGGTCACAGTTAAAGGTTCGCGTTCGCGTGCACGGGCGTACATAATAATTAATAAAAGGCGAGCGTTCAGCACCCTAGGCTATAACATGGCAAAGAAAATCATCGTTATCGGTTCCGGTGCAGCCGGAATGTCTGCGGCATCCGCCGCAAGGGCGGCCGATGCAGAGGCAGAGATCACTGTCTTCACCGAGGACAGGGATGTCGCATACTCACCCTGCATGATCCCCTGGGTCCTTGAAGGAAAATCCACCTGAAACGGAATGATCATGCACGAACCCTCCTGGTACGCCAAGGAGAGGAACATCAACATCATCACCGAGACCAAGGTCGAGTCCGCTGTCAACGACAGGGCACAGGACGGCACCATGACCAAGCACGTCGTCGCAGGCGGAAAGACCTACGAGTACGACTCCCTGGTTCTCGCCACCGGAGGAAAGGTCTTCATCCCCCCGATCGAGGGAACCAACCTCCCCGGAGTTTTCACCGTCAGGACCGTCAAGGGCGGACAGGAGATCGAGGAGTACCTCAAGAAATCCCAGAAGGTCGCCATCGCGGGAGCAGGAGTCATCGGACTCGAGCTGGCACTCGCACTGGCCAACATCGGAAAGGACGTCACCGTCATCGAGATGATGAACCAGGTCATCCCCAGGATCGCCGACAAGGACATGGCGGACCCCATCCAGGAGTACCTCGAGAGCAAGGGTGTCAAGTTCCTCATGAAGACCCCTGTCCAGGGAGTCATCGGTACCGACAAGGTCGAGGCTGTCAACGCAGGCGGTAACAAGATCCCCTGCGACATGGTGGTCTTCGCGACCGGAGTCCGTGCCAACGTCGACCTCGCGAAGGAGCTCGGACTGGACATCGGACAGCTCGGAGCACTCTGCGTGGCACCCACCCTCCAGGCATACAAGAGGGGAAGGCTCTGCCCCGACATCTTCGTCTGCGGAGACGTCATGCAGTGCCAGTCCGCGGTCTACAACGGCCCCACCATGAGCCAGCTCGGTTCCTCCGCGGTCAAGGAGGGTCGTGTCGCAGGAGCCAACGCCGCAGGAAAGAACCTCCAGTTCGGACCTGTCGCCAGCCCCTGGGTCAGCATCATCGGGGACCAGCAGATCGCCGGAACCGGAATGTCCCTCGGACTTGCATCCTGGTATGGTGTCGAGACCGTCACCGGAAAGGCCACAGGACTCACCCGCGCCAGGTACTACCCCGACGCCAAGAAGATGACCGTCAAGATCATCGCCGACAAGAACACCCACCGCCTCATCGGCGGACAGATCCTTGCCGGAGAGGAGGCCACCGGACGCATCGACTGGATCACCGCAGCAATCCTCAGCGGAGTCACCGCGGAGGAGTTCCTCATCCGCGCAGAGAACGCATACTGCCCCCCTACCTCCCAGGTAAGGGACGTAGTCTTTGCGGCAGTCGAAGACCTCGTGAAGAACCTGTGATCTAATGGACGACGGAGAGTATCAGAGGCTCATTGACGGCCTCAATACACCCGAAGACATCCAGACATTCCTCAGCGAGGGCTATGACAAACGCCTCCTGGAGACCCTCTACACCCAGAAGGTCAACAGGGGCGTCAAACGCAAGTACCACTTCGTCAAGAAGAACTCCGCCAAGATGCTGAGGATGTGGAAGAAGGGGGATTCGATCTGCAAGATCGCAGACAAGTTCGGATTCCCTCCCATCCTCACGGCGATGATGATCTTCCAGGAGAACGGAACCAGCAAGAAGATTTTCTGGGAATATGTCCGGGACCCCAGCCTACTCGACAGCGAGGAGACCGCAGACGAGCTTCGCGAGGCCTCCGAGAGAGACCTCGTGTACTCCCTCGAGGGCAACGAGAGAAGTCGCGAGAGAGGACAGTGGGGAGAGAATCTGCTCTGGACCTGGCTTGACGGTCAGGATGTCAAATACAAGACCGAGGCTGATGAACGCGAGGAGGACAACCAGCAGGGTTCAAAGACCCCCGACTGCCTCCTGGCACAGCCCATGAACTTCGAAGGCAGGAAGATCCACTGGATCGAGAGCAAGGCCTCGTTCGGGGATGTGACGGAGTTCAAGTTCAACCTCACCAAACAGCTGCAGCCCTACACCGAACTGTTTGGACCCGGCGTGGTTGTATACTGGACTGGCCACCTGGACAGTCTGGTGAACGAGTGTCCCGAGGGAGTTCACCTCGAGGACATCGGAATTCTGGAAAAAACAATAACTCCCTGGGAAGGGGAATAAGGGGGTTTGACCCCCTTCCCCCCTCAGAGGGCGGGAATGTTCTGAGCGCGCTCCTCCCTGAGCTCGCCCATGGTTGCGGTCCTTTCCGCATAGGCATTGTGTTTGTGGATCGATTCCTGGGAATCGCTGATGACGACGACCTCGGTGTCGTCGGGAAGGTTTGAATAGTTGTGGACGACGAGGGTGAGTCCGTTCCTGACGACATCCTCGACGAAGCGGGTGTTGGTGTGAGCGTTGATGACGACACTTCCCTCATCCTCCCTCTTGAGAAGTTCGAAGGTGGGGGTGGACACGGATTTCTCCGCGAGTGCGATGAGGTCGTCGACCTCGATGTTCTGGTTGACATCGGTGGTGAGGATGATGGAGCAGACGTTCCTCTGGTTGTGGGACATCATGGGGAATCCGGGCTTCTCCACACCGAGCATCTCTCCGACGGTCTCCTGTGCGCAGGGGCAGGCGGTCATTCCGACAGCCTCGACTCCGATGGTCTTGCGGATCTCTCCTCCCCTGATGCCGTGGGCACCTGCGTGAAGGGTGTACATCTCGAGGGTGTCCCTTCCGGAGGGGGTCTTGTTCGCCTTGAAGTATTCCGCCTTGATCTTGACATAGGCGTTCTGGGCGTACTCGTGCTTTACAAGGAGCTTCTCGACCATGTCGACAGCCATCGACTCGAGACTGGACACGGGCTTGCTGGTGCTCTCGTCCGCGACCATCCTGAGGACCTCGACGTTCCTGGAGAGGTGGGATCCCCTCTGTGCCGCGGGAAGGTCCACGAAGATGTCGATGTTGCAGTTGATAACACTGTTCAGAGGGTTGGTCATTCCCGGCCTGCTGATAAGAACGGGCTTGCGCACTCCGGACACACCGACCTTGGTGAGCTTGAAACCGGAAGAACCTTTTCCGTACTGTACGTCACACTTCAATGCCATGAGGGAAAGTAAACTAAGAATTACTTAAAACCTGAGTTCGCCAGATTGGCGAACCACACCTCTCAGTGTGTTGGTACGTCGCCCATCATCACCGCCTGTCAGGCGAGGATGAGGGGTTCGGTGATTCTCCTCTTTATCGCAGAGGAAGGGTTGCCGGCCAACCCCCTGTCGCGTATGTTCCTTGATGCATATTTGTTCAGAACTCTATTCAAATGGGCATTGCACAGACACAATGACAAATCCAAACATTGGGTTCTGGAAAGATACTGGCACAGAAAAGATGGAAGGCAGCATGAATTCTTCACCGATGAAAACCAATTGTTCAGGCCTTGTGACGTCAAAATAAGGCGCTACATCAAGGTCAATGGACGCACTAATCCTTACATCGACATCGAATATTATGTCAAACGCATCCCTTCTCCTTATTCGACTAAAAGGTTAGCCCTACCAACAAACAAGTAGTGTGATTGTTCCACGGCTTTTTCCACCACACGCATTATATGCGGAGGTGCGATAATCCCCGCAATGATGCTTTGCGGAGTGGATGAGGCAGGAAGAGGCCCGATGTTCGGACCACTGGTCGTCGGTGCGGTCTTCTGCGAGGACGAGGACGTCCTCCGGGATCTGGGAGTCAAGGACTCCAAGAAACTTACTCCCGCCGCCAGGGACAGACTGTTCGACAGGATCGAATCCACCGTCCCCAAGTGGTGCGTGGTGCCGATCTCCGCGGAGGAGATAGATGCCCAGATGAAGACCCAGTCACTCAATATGATAGAACTTGAGGCCTTCGTCAGGGCGGTATCCCAGGCACCTGCGGACGTCACCTATGCGGACTGTCCGGACGTGGACACGGACAGGTTCAGCAGCATCATGTCCTCTAAACTCGAGGGGCGCAGAGTTGTGGCGGCACACAAGGCGGACGTACTCTATCCATCCGTCTCGGCAGCCTCCATCATGGCCAAGGTCACCAGGGACCGCATGCTCGATGATCTTCGCAAGGAATTCTCCTGCGAAATCGGATCCGGATATCCCAGCGACAAGGTCACGGTCCAGTTCATAGAAAAATGGATTAAGGACAACAGGTGTGCTCCCCCACATACACGTACCTCTTGGGAACCTGTGAAAAAGATGTTATCTGCAAGTCGCATGACCAAGATTACTGATTGGTGATTACAATGACCATGGAAGCCCAGATCAAAGCCCTCGTTGACAAGTTCAACGACAAGATGGCCAAGGATGAAGAACTGAGAAGCAAGGTTGAACACCTCAAGAAATCGTTCAACATCGATCTCGAGAGCGAGGCATACTCCTTCCAGCTCGAGAACGCCAAGATGTTCGACTTCAAGAGCGAGGCACTCGAAGAGGCGGATGTCACCATCTCCTGCACTCCCGAGAACCTTCAGAAACTTCTCGATGGCGAACTCAGACCCATGAGGGCATACCTCACGAAAAAACTGGTCATCAAGGGAAAGATTCAGGACCTCATGTTCCTGAAGAGTCTCTTCTGAACACTCTGGCCTACACAGATATTATATATTATGTCCGTGTAGGCCCCCCTAAGAGCGAGGTAGGGTAGCCAGGATATCCCGTCGGGCTCATAACCCGGAGATCAGACGTTCAAATCGTCCCCTCGCTACCATTCATTTTCCGAAAAATTACACACAGTCCAAATCCTGTGCGTTTTATTTGGTTTCATCTGACCTGTCGACAGATGTGTCTTGATTACTTTTCCCGCCCTCAGCACCTTCCGAGATACAGGAACTTCAGTGCTGGATCATTTCAAAAAGGCCATCGGACAATCAAGAGAAGAAGATCGTGAACACACCTGCACGTGAGGACGAATCATCTGTGCTGGCACTTTGAAAACAAGGATTCGGGACCGAGGTCCCGAAAATGGTTTTGGACTCACTGTGCGTGATAGTCGCTGATCTTGTAGGACTGTTCGACAGGCACGACGAAGATCCTACCGTCACCGGGATGTCCGGTGCAGGCGGAGCTGCGTATGGCCTCGATGGCCTGGTCGAGACTGTCGTCAGACTCGAGGACGACCTCGATCTTGATCTTCTCGATCTCGTCGACGATGAAGTCCCCGACCCTGCTGGTGAACTTGACACCAGCCTGCTCCCCACGTCCGGTGACGTGGGTGAAGGTCATACCCATGATGCCCTTCTGCTTCAGTGCTTCCTTGACGTCCTCATACTTCTCAGGACGAACGATTGCTATGATCATCTTCATTTTATCTCACCTTACTGTGTGTAAGAGGGCTCTCCGTGCTCGACGATGTCCTGTCCGATGGGCTCCTCTTCCTCAGGGATCCTGATCTTCATGAACTTGGAGAGGAGGAAGATGATTGCGTAGGAGACTGCGAAGCAGAACACGATCGTGATCAGGATGGCGATGATCTGACCGATGATAAGGTCAACGCTTCCGAATGCGAGTCCGTTGATTCCGCAGTACTGCTCCTCGGCGAAGATACCGGTGGCGATTCCTCCCCAGATACCTCCGACACCGTGCACACCGAAGACATCGAGTGCATCATCGAACTTGCACTTGCTGTGGATGAACCTGACCGCGAAGAAACAGACAACTCCACCGACGATACCGATGATGAATGCTGCGGGGATTCCGACATATCCTGCACCGGGGGTGATGGCGACGAGTCCTGCGATTCCTCCTGCGATGAGTCCGAGGACTCCGACACGACCAACAGTCACATACTGGCAGATAGCCCAAGCGATCATGGCTGCAGCGGCTGCGAGCTGGGACACGAACATCGCGTGGACGGCCTGTCCGTTGGCGAGCAGTCCGGATCCACCGTTGAATCCAAACCATCCGACCCAGAGGAACATCGCACCGAGGAATGCGATGGGGATGCTGTGTGCCCTTGCCTTGCGGGTGCTCTCCTTCCTCTGTCCGACGAAGGTGATCAGTGCGAGACCGGTGACTCCGGCACAAATGTGGACGACGTCTCCTCCTGCGAAGTCGAGGACCTGGAAGTTGACTCCCATCCACTCGAAGAGGGACTCGAATCCTCCGGACCATACCCAGTGGGCCATGGGGACGTACACGAAGATTCCCCAGAAGAGAAGGAACCAGGCCATAGCGGTGAACCTGACACGCTCTGCACAGGCACCGAGGACGATTGCCGCGGTGAGTGCTGCGAACATCATCTGGAACATCGCGAACTCAAGATCGTAGAAGTCTGCACCGGATCCATCGAGACCGTTCATGAACATATAGTCGAAGTTTCCGATGATTCCTCCGGAGGCACCGAAGGAGAGTGAATATCCTGCGATGACCCAGGAGAGAGTCATCACACCGATCGCGATGAGCGACTGGGCCATGATGGAGGTCATGCTCTGCTTCCTGAGCATACCTCCGTAGAAGAATGCGACTCCGGGGATCATGAGGAAGACCAGGAGGGATGCCGTGAGGATCCATCCCATGTCTCCGGGGGTGACGGATCCGGAATCATCGAAGGCCGCCGCGGCCATCGGGATTCCGAGGGTTACTAGTGCGATGAATGCAAAGAAAATTCCTGCAATTCCCGCCATCTTTACTGCTGTGTTCATATTAATTCCTCATTTGTCTAAGGATTTAACCTTGAACTGCACAATTAGACAATTGTATATTAACATATCTAACATTTGCATTAACAAATGTTCAAAAGTACAGTCATTTTTGTTCAAAAAGTCAAAAAACTGTATTATTTTGATACATATTCGATATCAATTAGACAATTGTCTAATCACTGCGGTGGCAGTGAAAACAGAACTCCGTCCACGAGGGAGACATGAAAAAAGACGGAGGGATCGAGCCCCCTCCAAGGCTGTTAAATCGATTACTGAAGAAGGTTCCTTGCTTCCTCTTCACCCATGTCGAGGGCCTTCAACATGTAGTCGAGGGCCTTCTTAGCGTACTTGACACGGGCCTTGGGGTCGTCAAGGATCTCGCCATAGCTTCCGAGGACGTTGTTGTAGTACTCGATGGCGAACTCCGAGTAGAGCGAGGGCGCCATGGACTCATCGATCTGTGCGGCCTCATTGTATGCCTTCTCTGCCTCATCATACTTTCCGATAGAGATACAGAAAAGACCGTAGGACTGGTAGTACTGGGGGTTGGTGTCATCGAGTTCCATGGCCTTCATGTAGTCGTCCATAATCTCCTCGTCCTTAATCTTCGCCCCGAACATTCCGGAGGCGTAGTTGGCGCACTCGGCCCTGCAGTACCATCCCTCGGCATCCTCGGGATATTCCTCGGTGAACTTCTTGAAAGAGGAATGGGCCTTCTTGAAATCGCCCTGGTCCATCGCCTTCATGGCTGCATCATATTTCTTCTGGGCTGCTGCGTCCCTGACGGGCCCGGAAGCTTCCATCTCTTCTGCCATGATGTCTTAATCACCACTCTGTATTTAAAAGAACGCGAATATTTTCGGAAAGTGCAGACGCCTCCGGACGGCTCCTACGTGCGCGCGCTCCCGCGACCATATATTATATAAGGCTGGGGCAATCGGGAGCTAGGTCTTCAATATGGATAAACAGATAGTAGCGAGAGTGGCAAAAGCCTCGCACATCCAACTGAGCGAAGAGGAACTTGAGAAATACAGCAAAGATCTCGGTGACATCCTTGACTACTTTGCGATCCTCGACGAGGCACCCAACCACGACGGTGCAGGCATCAATCCTGTGGAAATAGCAGACATCCTCAGAGAGGACGTCCCCGAGGAGAAGTTCGAATCCAGTGAACTTCTCAAGGACATGAAGACTTACGACAACTACATCAGGGGGCCCAAGCTGGTATGAGCGACGCCGACACCCTTTCCAAACTCACCAAGATCAACGAGAAGTACCAGATGTTCAACGACTTCTGCAGGGACGGTGAACTGGGCGATGCCGAGTTCCTGTTCTCGGTCAAGGACAACCTGACCTCGATGGAGTACGAGACCTGTGCGGGATCGAGGATCCTTGAGGGATACCGCCCCGTTTTCGATGCAACCTGTATCGCCAACCTGAAGGCCGCTGGCGGAAAGCTCATCGGAAAGGCGAACATGGATGAATTCGGATTCGGAACATTCTCCACCAACTCCGGTTTCGGCATCCCCAGGAACCCCTTCGACCTCAACAGATCCTGCGGAGGATCCTCGGGAGGATCCGCATGTGCCGCCGCGGTCATCGATGATCACATATCCCTCGGAGTGTCCACCGGTGGTTCGATCTGCTGTCCCGCCAGCTTCTGCGGAACGTACGGAATCGTCCCCAGCTACGGACGTGTCTCCAGATACGGACTCATCGACTACGGAAACTCCCTCGACAAGATCGGAATCCTCGCGATGGATCCCAAGCAGATGACCAAGTATCTGCCCATCATCGCCGGAAAGGACAAGGAGGATCCCACCTCCTGCGTCCAGCCCGAACTCAAAATCACCCACAAGAAGATGACCTCCGTCGCCGTCCCCAGGGAGGCCGTCGAGGGCATCTCCAAGGACGTGCTCGATGCATTCAACAAGGCCCTCGAGGACCTCAGGAGCATGGGGGTCGATGTCGAGTATGTCGACATGCCCGAGCTGAAGTACGCGATGCCCGCCTACTACATCCTCGCGACCTCCGAGGCATCCACCAACCTCGCAAGGTACGTCGGAATGAGGTACGGTCAGCAGGACGGGGACCTCACCCAGAAGTTCGATGACTACTTCACCTCCGTCAGGTCCAGGCACTTCGGTGAGGAGGCCAAGAGAAGGATCCTCCTTGGAACCTACACCAGGATGGAGGGATTCAGGGACAGGTACTACGCCAAGGCCCTGCAGGTCAGGATGGTCGTCATCG
>JAKSHU010000043.1 GCA_024399175.1 archaeon | reverse complement strand
GGTCAGCTCAAGGTGTCAATTTGACTACCCACCCGTATCAAACCCGATAGAACCGAAAACTTCGGTGACAAGGTGCGGGCAAAGATCATCGATCTTTGCCGCGGCAAGGAGTTCGAACCAATCGGTCAGATGGGCGTGCGCAAGGATTCTCCCAGTTACGAGATCTTCGACACCCATAAGGAGGTCGAGGGGAACACCCTGAGATTCATCGCATACAGGTGCACCGGAGGAAAGAACAACAGGAGTCTGGACTACTATCAAAAGGTGGGGTCCAAGAAGATCGAGTCCCTTTTCGGAAAGTTCCGCAAAAAGAGATTCAACTGTGATGTCGACGCCCGTAACGACATACTCACCGTCCTACCCAAGGCAGAATCGTTCCCTTACAAGATCGATTACAAAGTGGTATCCGAAACCCATCCCGGAAAGAGAAAGGGGCGCGGAAGACCTAAGAAGGGAGAACCTGCACCCCCGGACGTTACCGAATGGAGGGTTGACTGTACATGGGAGTTCGACAATGCGCTCGCAGAGCGCATGGCCGAGGATTATAACGTCAGAGTAATCGTCACCAGCGTACCCAAGGCTGAGGTAACATGCGATAACCCGGGGAATGGCGCAACCGGAAAGGACATTCTCAAACTGTACCTGAACCAGTATGTCGTGGAGCACAGCTTCCGCGAATACAAATCGGGTGTGGGGGCAGACACCCTGTTCTTCCAGAGCACTGCAAGGATGGAAGTTCTTCTGTTCCTTATCGCCCTGGGCACCATCATCAGGAATCTCGTCAAGATCCTGCTCCGCAGAGATGGATCGGGGTGCAAATGCATCCCGAAGAATGTCACTGCATTGAAGCTGTTCAGAACGTTGACCAACATGTTGATCGAGTTCGATCCAGTTGAGAACTCGATAGTCTTGGACGGGGACGAGGATGATACAGACCTCCTTCTCGTCTCCTGTGAAGTACTGGGGTTGGAACCCGAACGCCTGCTCGGATGAGTTGTTTTTCGCAGGCGACAGCGATAGCTATAGGCGGTCTCGTAGAAATTATTCAAGCCTTGGGCCCAATTTGGGAAAGATACGTCATTGTGATTTCATGAATCGATCCGTATGGCACAGTCTTGCAGGTTCTTGAAATCAGCATATGCTATATCTTCCAAATGCAGATTGTATCCGAGAGCTGAAACATGGTCGGACCCAAGAAAAAGAAGAAGGCTAGCACATCGCTTCCGCAGTACAAGGTCGGGGAGAAGCATGATTACGAGGACAGGGACAGGAAGTACTACAGGAAGCTGGTGAAGGAATGCCGCGATCTGCCGGAGAATAACAGTGTGCTGAAACGGATAAATCTCCGCTGCCACGGTTTTCACACGAGAAGGAGTCGAAGTTGTCGAGAGAGATCGTGGGCCTGTCAGATCCATCATTCAGATAGATCTGGCTCTCTCCAATTCTGCCGTATTGGAAGCGGTCGGAAACGATCAGATTGTTCCTTACGGACAGTCCGATCTGCTTTGTCATTTCGGATACGTCGAAGGAATTCAACATATCACCTTCCTGTGTTCAAGGGCGATAATGGGGGTGTGCAAAATGCAATGTGTCAGATGTGAATATGTCGCCTGGTGTTTACAGGGAGTAAGGACCTCGCCTGGCCATCTAATTGGGCCCTCCACTCTTGTTTTTGTTTCTTCACTCAAGCGATTGTCTCGCTGTGTTGACAGATTCGTATGTCCGACCCCACTCCATGGGAGTCGCTTTCATCGCTTGATCATTCGGAGAACGGCACGTCGTTGTCCTCGCACCATTCCCTGGCGAGGCTGAGCCAGTACCTGTCCTTGAACCCATACCATTCCTCGAGCAGATCATATCTCTCCGCAAGGATGCGGAACCGTCTGAAGGCACCCTTTCCGGAAATGGCATCCATGAACTCGTGACGGCGGGATTCATCCTCGATGCCGAGCACGAATCTCTCCATGCATTTCCAGTCTGGGTCATATCCCATGAACTGATCTATGTATACGAAACGATCGGATTCATCATTTTCGATGACCTCGCGGAGCCCATCATCCTCCTCGAATGTGTCGTATTCAGCAATCATGATGATCCTGTCCTCGATCCTGTCATAGTAATGGGAGAATCCGTCACCGGATGAAAGTGCAATAGAGATCTCGGACAGTTCGACCATACTGCCGTATCGGGTCTGGGTTTAATCTAGTTTTGCTGATGGATTACTTGATACTTTTCGTAAAATTAGCAAGCATTTTTTAAACAGGACGCTCATTGCCGAGCATGGTGAAACCGGGCCCCGTGGCAAAACTTCCGAAGGATCTGTCAGGCGACGCCCTCCTGGCCCACATACAGGAGGTCATCATGGGGCACGCGCTCGAATCGAACAGGGAATATCCTCATTGGGAGGAGTTCCGTTACAGGGACCTGCCCGGAACGGATGCGGGCACGGTCTGGACCATGATGAAACATCTGCGCGGTTTCACAGCGAGGAAGGTGGTCCTGGGCGGACACGAGTTCTCCTACAACCTCCCCGAGATGTTCCTCGAGAAGCTGCACTTCCTTGACACCCAGATGAGGGAGTTCACGTTCACGGAAGGTCTCGATTCCAGATCGGTGTCGATGTATCTCGGCAGTTCGGATGTGCTGGAATCGATCGCATCCTGCCACATCGAGGGTGCGGAGACCTCCATTCCCCGGGCGAAGAAGATGTTGAGGGAGGGTACCGAACCGAACGACAGATCCGAGCTGATGATCCGCAACAACTTCCTGGCCTATGCATTCGTCAGGGACAACAGGGAGAGGGAGCTCGATGCGGCCTTCATCAGGGACATCCATTCCATCCTGACGAAGGACTTGTTGCCTGAGTCCCAATGCGGAAGTTTCAGAACGGACGACCGTGTGAAGGTGATGGACATGCTCGACGGCAGCGTGAAGCACGATCCCCCGTCATGTTCCGAGATCGGCAGGATGATCGAGGACCTGTGCAGGTTCGTCAACGATGAAGGCGAGTTCACCCACCCCGTGGTGAAGGCCATGCTGGCCCATTTCCTGTTGGCATTCATCCATCCGTTCAACGACGGTAACGGAAGACTGTCGAGACTCATGTTCTACTGGTGCATGCTCCATCACGGTTATTCCTCGATGGAGTATCTTGCCGTGTCCAAGGCGATCTGCGAGCATCGCGGAAGATACTACAGGGCATTCGAGCATGTCGAGTCCGACGGTCTGGACATGACCTATTTCCTGAAGTATCACATGTATGTGCTGGAACAGGCGGTCGGGGCGTTCGAGTCCTATGTGGGGATGAAGGAGTCCTCCCGGATGGGGAGTGTTCGGGAGACTGGACTCAATGCGAGACAGTCCCTGATGCTGTCGGATTTCGACAACGGCATGAGGATATCAGTCTACGAACTTTCGGCGAAATACTGCATCTCCCTCGCCACCGCAAGGAACGACATCCGGCTCCTTTCCGGAAAGGGGCTGGTCCGCATCTGCTCCAAGGAGTCGAACAAGCTCATCTACGACAGTGCCAGATGAGAAATTCTGCCGTGTCAGTTCCTCAACGTTCCGATAGGGATGACCAGGACCCCGTCATCACGCCTGTATGCATAACGCTCGGTTCCGGCCACCACCGCCATGAACGCAGGTTCTCCCATCCTGTCCGTGTCGATTCTGCTGAGCACCTTCTTCAATGTTCTGGCTCCCTCCTCGATCAACGCTTCCCCGCCCAGTTTGACCTCGATGAGGGCATATCTGCCGTCTCTGAGGTGTATCACGACATCGCACTCGTTGTTCAGGTTGTCCCTGTAGTGGTATACATCCCCGTCCAGGGATTCCGCGTATACTCTGAGGTCCCTCACCACGAGTGTCTCGAAGAAGAAACCGAGGGTGTTGAGGTCCTTGACAAGGTCGGCGGGACCGATCCTCAGGGAAGCGGCTGCCAGGGAGGGATCGACGAAGTATCTTGTGTCTGAGGACCTGATGGCGGTCTTGGAGCGAAGATTCGGATTCCAGGCCTTGAGGTCCTCGATGACATACAGTTTTCTCAGTGCCTGCAGGTATTCGGACACGGTCTCCTCGCAGACCCGGTCGGAGCCGCCAGTGGACAGATCGGCTGACAGTGCGGCCTGTGAGATCTGACCGCCAAGATTTCTGGCATATGAACGCAGGAGGGCTCTGACTTTCTGAGGGTCTCTCCTGATGCCGTCCACACGGGACATGTCCGCCTTTATGACTGCATCGATGTAGTCGAATGCCTGGTCCAGGGCGACATCCTCGTCCAGATCTATGGATTCCGGCCATCCTCCTCTGCAGATGAGGAAGGTGAGCCTGGTTATGTCGATGTCCGAACTTCCGGAGACCTCCGGAGATTCGAAAAGACCGCCGAGGCTGACCTCTCCCGTGGACTCTCCTGATTCGAACAGGGTCATCGGGCGCATCACTATCCATCCGAATCTGCCGGTTCCCGAGTGGATGGTTTCGGAGATGTCCGCGGGAACCGATGATCCGGTGAGGATGAACTGGCCCTGGCCCTTGTGGTGATCAACGTGATGTCTGACCGCATCCCACAGTTTGGGTGCGACCTGCCATTCGTCCAACAATCTCGGCTGGTCTCCCTCCAGAAGTGTCTCGGGATTGATCTCGGACATCATTATGTTGGTTCTGACCGAGGCGGGGTCATCAACCGAAAGGACACTCCCGGACATCTGCTCCGCGGTGGTGGTCTTGCCGCACCACTTGGGACCTTCTATGAGGACTGCTCCCTTCCCTTTGATTTTTCTTCTCAGGGTGGAATCGACGATGCGAGGTCTGTAAGAAAATTCCCTTTCGGCCATGTGTGCCACAATTCATTCTGGGTATTAAACAAATCCGATACTTGTAGTGATTTCAATCCGATACTTGTAGTGATTTCAATCCGATACTTGTAGAATTGCGACGCCATAATCCCCCAGGTCATCATCCGTATGGGATCATCGATAGAGGTTCCGAGACCCCTATGACTGTTGCATGTTGGACAACCCTTTGGAAGAATCCCCGTTGACTTTACAGGTTATCCAGGAAACCGGGGATGGAGGAGAAGGTGTCGGAAGGAGCATCATCTTCAGAACGATCTGTCTGGAACGGCACACCTCCTCTGATCACCCCCGCGGCCTGTGGGGGAGCTCAGACCGATCGATACTCGCATTCCCAGTATCCCCTTGTTCCGCCGATCCTTCTCAGGATTCCCCTTGATTTGAGGGATTTGATGCGGATCGCCACGGTGGGGCGGGACACGCCAATCCGCATTGATATGGACCCCATACTGGCCGTGGGGTCGTTCATCAGAGTTTCCAGGATGAGTCTGTCCGTCTCATCATACTCCACGACCGTCCCGAGTTCGAGTTCCACACTGGTACGTTGTGTCCGGGTATCCTCCTTGATGTCGGGGGCATGACCGTACTGCTTTCTCCAGGTCTCGAAAAGATAGTTGATACCGATTCCCGCCCTCTCGGACATTCCGATCAGGGAGAACATCCTGGCGATCACCGCATTGCGTGGATCACTCTCCCCGCCCTTCTCGGCGATCTCCACGGGGATGCGGAACAGGCCGGGATTGGTCAGGGCGATGGATCTGGGATGTATCTCGATCTTGACTCCGAGACTGCCCAGATAATCGGCGTGCACGAGGCAGTTAATAAGGCACTCCCTGATGGCCTTGTGAGTGTCCGTGTATGCGATGCGATGCATGTCCAGACCTACGTCTGGTGGGTTCTCCACATCGGCATTGATCCTTCCACGTACGTTGGTGAAGAAATTGTAGATGTTCCCTACCCACAGGCCGTCGCCGGTGACCCTGCGGTAATTCCATGTCGTGTTTCCCACAGGACATTCCAGGTAATCCAATTTGAATCTGGGGAAGTAGGCGGTTATGACCTCCTCCTTCCCGAACATGAGCAGGCCAGCAACAGTGAGCATCGATGTGGCGTGGCCCATCGCTCCGATTTTTCTTGCAAAATCCTTGTCCTCTGCAGTGTTCCAGAGGTGGTCCGGGTGGACAGATCTCATCTCGTTACGGTATGCCTGCAGCGTGTCTCTGTCGATGTCCTCGAATGACGTGTTCTCAAGCACGGTCGAATCATAGGAGTTGGAACACTGGTCCCTTAGCAATGAGGCGATTTCCGGCATGTTGCAGCGAAAGTCCCCTTCACCGTTGCGTTTGAATGTTCCGGTCTCCATCCTCTTGTAGTACACGGGGCGCAGATAACGGTCCGCGCGGGGAACCGTGATTGCTATGATCTGCACACCGTCACAATCGAATGTGGTGATGTCCTCGTTACGAAGCAGGTTCACATTCACCACCTGGGGATTGTTCAGGGTGTTCCAGAGTTCCTGCACTCTCAGTTCGGCGTGGGGCACACCTTCGACAGTCCCGGTGCGGTCCTGCACTCCGAGGAGGATCGTTCCCCCGAAACTGTTGGCGAATGCGGAGTAGGTCTCCCATGTGCTGGATGGGATTCCCTTGAGTGCCGATTTGAACTCCAGGGATTCATTTTCCTTTTCCAGGATTTTTCCATCCTCCACATGATAGTTGAACATAATATCAGTATGATTATTAGTATATATCAATTCTATTATTAGTATAATTTTAGAATTGATTAGTATATTTATGGGCCTTATTAGTATATACCAATTGTCTGTGCACAATGGTGCAGGGGGTTGAACCCACGTCACGTCCTGTGCTTCAGGGCATCAATGAGTATGAATGATGGGGGAGGAGTTGGACAAAGGTTTGTAAATGATTAGACATTTGTCTAGGTTTGTACACCTTATACCAAATTAACATCTATATTTGCCTTACTTTTTACACCATATAGATACAAAAATGAGAAACATATATTAATGAAGTCGTTTACTACGCCCTTATGGCAAACGCAAGGTTCGATGCAGTCAGGGTGGCAATCGCCAAGCAACCTGTTGAAGCGGAACACCCCGGAGAGGAGACCTCGTCCTACTATGGATGCAACGTCTTCACCCGGGCCACGATGAGGAAGTATCTCGACGAGGACACCCGCAGGGCGATCTACGAGACCATCGAGAAGGGTGCCACCCTCGACAGGAGCATCGCGGATCATGTCGCGGTCGGCATGAAGAGGTGGGCACTCGACATGGGCGCCACCCACTACACCCACTGGTTCCAGCCCCTCACCGGCGGAACCGCGGAGAAGCACGACTCCTTTGCAGATCCCCGCGGCAAGGACGAGTCCATAGAGAAGTTCAGCGGAAAGCTGCTGTGCCAGCAGGAACCTGATGCTTCATCCTTCCCCAGCGGCGGACTGAGGAACACCTTCGAGGCCAGGGGATACACCGCCTGGGACCCCTCCTCCCCCGCCTTCATCATGGGCGACACGCTCTGCATTCCCACCGTGTTCATCTCTTACACCGGTGAGGCGCTCGACTACAAGACCCCCCTCCTGAGGTCCGATGCCGCGGTCACCAAGGCCGCCAGCGAGCTCCTCGACATCATGGGCTACAAGAACGAGGTCACCCACTCCTATCTCGGATGGGAGCAGGAGTACTTCCTCGTCGACAAGGAGCTCTATGCCGCACGTCCCGACCTGGTCCTCACCGAACGCACCTTGCTGGGTCATGTGAGTTCCAAGAACCAGCAGCTCGAGGATCACTACTTCGCCTCCATCCCTCCCAGGGTCCTGGAGTTCATGAAGGACCTCGAGTTCGAGTGCTACAGGATGGGAATCCCCGCCAAGACCAGGCACAACGAGGTCGCTCCCAACCAGTTCGAGATCGCACCCGTCTACGAGGCGGCCAACCTCGCCATCGACCACAACCTCCTCCTGATGTCCATCATGAAGACCATCGCCGAGAGGCATGGATTCGAGGTCCTCTTCCACGAGAAGCCTTTCGCAGGCGTCAACGGATCCGGAAAGCACTGCAACTGGTCCATCGGAACCGAGTCCGGAATCGGACTTATGTCCCCCGGAAAGACAGACAAGGAGAACCTCAGGTTCCTCTGTTTCATGGCGAACACGCTGAAGGCCGTCCACGACAACAACGCGCTCCTCAAGGCCTCGGTCATGACCGCCACCAACGCCCACAGGCTCGGTGCCAACGAGGCCCCTCCCGCGATCATCTCCTCCTTCCTCGGAACCCAGGTCCATGCCGCGTTCGAGGAGCTCCTCGAATCCAAGGACATGGTCAAGATCGCAGGCAAGAAGGGATACAGCCTCGGAATCCCGCAGGTCCCCGAGCTGAGCGTCGACAACACCGACAGGAACAGGACCTCTCCGTTCGCGTTCACCGGAAACAGGTTCGAGTTCAGAGCCGTCGGATCCTCCGCGAACTGTTCCGGACCCATCACCATCCTCAACACCATCCTCGCATACCAGCTGGAGAAGTTCACCGAGGCCGTCAGGACCAGGATCGCCTCCGGTGCCGAGCCCCTGCAGGCGGTCCTCGACGAGACCCGTGAGACCTACCGTGCATGCCAGACCATCTGCTTCGACGGAAACGGATACTCCGACGAGTGGAAGGCCGAGGCCAAGGCGCGCGGACTCGACTGCGAGTCCTCCGTCCCCGTCTGCATGGACGAGTACACCTCCGAGCACACTCTCGAGGTGTTCACCAGCACCAGGGTCCTCACCGAGGTCGAGCTCGAGTCCAGGAAGGAGGTCCTCTGGGAGATCTACTGTAAGAAGCTGGGAATCGAGGCCAGGACCCTCAGCGACCTCGTGAACAACCACATCATCCCTGTGGCGATCAAGTATCAGAACATCCTCCTCCAGAACGTCAGGGCGCTCAAGGAGATCTACGGGGACGATTTCCAGAGGATGGCCGCATCCCAGATGGACCTCATCAGGTGCATCTCCGACGACATCGCGGCCGCCGAGAGCGAGATCGACAAGCTCGACGCCATCTGTGCCAGGCTCGATGAGATGGGCGAGGGACGCGATGCCGCCGTGCTCTACCACGACGAGGTCGTCCCCCTCGTGGAGCGTATCAGGAGTCACGTCGACTCCCTCGAGCTCATGGTAGACGACGAGATGTGGCCCCTGCCCAAGTACAGGGAGCTCCTCTTCATCCACTGAGGGTGTGACCATGGAACACCGCAGAAGTGGTCTGTTCGTTCCGGCTGACGGCAGGGACTCCTGCGGTGTCGGAATGGCCGTCAACATCAACGGGGCCAGGGACCACGGGATCGTGGAGTACGGTCTCAGGATCCTCGAGAACCTGGCCCACCGCGGCGCGGAGAACGCCGACGGAAAGACGGGGGACGGATCGGGAATCACCGTCCAGGTCCCCCACGAGTTCATCCTGAAGTGCGGGATCCCCGTTCCGGACGCCGGCAGATATGGAACCGGAATCCTGTTCCTTCCCCAGGACCGCACCCTCGCGGAGGAGTGTCTGGACGTGCTCTCCCGCGAGTGCGGACGTCTGGGACTCTCCATGATCGGGAGGAGGGAGGTCCCCGTGGACCACTCCGTCCCCGGCCCCCTCGCCCTCGAGTCCGAACCCTACATGGTGCAGGTCTTCATCAGCAGCTATGACGAGCAGGCCTCTCTCGAGCGCAAGCTTTTCATCGCAAGGAAGAGGACATCCAACCAGATCGACTGTCCCGACTTCTACATATGCAGCCTGTCCACCAGGACCATCACCTACAAGGGGATGCTCACCCCCGGGCAGATCCGTGACTACTATCTCGACCTCAGCGACCCGGACTTCAGGTCCGCCATCGCCATGGTGCACTCCAGGTTCAGCACCAACACCATGCCGATGTGGAAGCTGGCACAGCCCTTCAGGATGCTGTGCCACAACGGCGAGATCAACACCATCCCCGGCAACCGCTCGTGGATGAAGGCACGCGAGGGCGTGTTCGCGGACAGCGCCTTCAGCGAGAGCGAGTCCGTCTATCCCGTCATCCAGGAGGGGATGAGCGACAGTGCATCGCTCGACAACGTCTTCGAGTTCCTCATCCGTTCAGGGATGAGCCTCCCCAACGCCATAACCGCGATGGTCCCGGAGTCCTGGAACAGCAAGAACCCCCTTCCGGACTCCCTCAAGGCGTACTACGAGTACCACTCGATGATGATGGAGCCCTGGGACGGACCCGCCTCCCTGCTGTTCACCGACGGAAGGCTGGCCGGAGGAATGCTGGACCGCAACGGTCTCCGTCCCTCCAGATACACCATCACCAGGGATGGGCTGTTCATACTCGCGTCCGAGTCCGGCGTCGTGCAGATCGACGATGACGACATCCTCGAGGCGGGAAGGCTCGTCCCCGGGAAGATGATCCTCATCGACACCTCGACGTCCAGGGTGATGTACGACTCCGAGATCAAGGGCGAGCTCGCCTCCGCCTACCCCTACGGGGACTGGCTCTCCAAGAACCGCATCGACCTCACGGAGGTCTCCTCCGGACGCAGGGTGGACAGGGAGGTCCCCAACGCGGACATCCTCCTGCGCGAGTTCTCCTACACCCGCGAGGATGTCGACAGGATCATCGTCCCGATGGCGGAGAACATGGGCGAGCCCGTCTCCTCCGGAAGCAGCGACATCCCCCTGCCGATCCTCTCCGACAAGCCGCAGCTGTTCTTCAACTACTTCAGGCAGTCCTTCGCACAGGTCACCAATCCCCCGATCGATCCCATCAGGGAGGAGCTCGTCATGTCCCTCACCGGATACATCGGCTCCACCAGCAACAATCTGCTCGCCGCCTCTCCGGAGAACTGCAAGATCGTGAAGGTCAGGCACCCCGTCATCACCAACAGGGAGCTCGACCTCCTGAAGAACCTCG
>JAKSHU010000042.1 GCA_024399175.1 archaeon | reverse complement strand
CGACCCCAGCATCCACAACGGTATGCCCCACTCCAGGTTCCACGGCCTCACCGGCGTCGTCACCGGAATCAGGGGAACCGCATACGAGGTCAGTGTCAACGTCGGCGGAAAGAAGAAAATCGTCGTTTCCCGCCCCGAACACCTCGTTAGGACTGTTCAGTAAACATATTAAGAATATTGACGGGTGATCACAATGGCAGAGGGCAAATACGTTTCCGTAGCAGAAGTTAAAGAGTTGCTGACCGCAGAAAATGAGAGGAGAGGAGAGCTCATCCCTTCCCTCAGGGCGGCAATGAACACTGCTATCGAGACCTGCCCTCTGACCAAAGATCAGGCAGACGAGCTCATCGCCAAGATCATCGACATCCTGTCCGACATCTCTCTCGCAGACAAGGATGCTACCGCCGTCAAGATTGCAGACACCCTTCCCAGGTTCCCCTCGGAAGTACGTGCCATTTTTGCAAAAGAGAGGGGAGTTACCCTTTCCCCCGAGATGATCCAACAGATCATCGATGCCGTCGCAGAATACGCTTGAAAGCGCAGAGGGATGGATATGGAAGAGTACGCATACATACTAGACATAGTGCCGCTCACCCGTGGCAGGAAAGAGAACGTCTGCTATGCAGTCGGCGACCAGGATTTCAAACTGTTCGAACTCGTGTACAAGAACGGAGTCGTAGTCAACTTCGAGGACCGTGTCTACATAGGCAAGGAAGCCTCTCAGAGGACCGTCATCGACCACGTCAAGAGAAGGATCGGATTCGAGGACCTCAGCGCCACCGCACAGTCCGAACTCGAGTACGCGGTTTCCCTGGCAGTTCAGGCCGATGAGGCTCGCTTCGTCAACTTCTTCAACGTTGCTGGGCCCATCTCCATCAAGAAGCACCTCCTCGAGGAACTTCCCGGACTCGGCAAGAAGAGTATGGAGGCCATCATCGCAGAGAGAGAGAAGGAGAGCTTCAAGAGCCTCTCGGACATCGCATCCAGGGTCCCTTCCGTCAAGAATCCTGAAAAGCTCATCGTGGCACGCATCCTGCTCGAGATCAAGGATCCCGAGAGAAAGCGTTACCTCTTCGTGGAAAGATGAGCCCTGGAGAGACGGGAAGGCTCATCGCAGAAACCGGTGTGATTCCCACCAAGGCCAAGGGACAGAATTTTCTCACCGACGGACGCATAGCGGACCGCCACATAGCCTATGCCGAGATCGAACCCGGGGACGACGTCCTCGAGGTCGGTCCCGGACTGGGAATCCTCACACAGAGACTTGTCGGCAAAGGTGCATCCCTCACCTGTATAGAGATCGATGACATCCTCGCCGACTACATCGGAAAGACCTACGGAGATTCCCTGACCCTCATTCACGGAGATGCGGTCAAGGTGCCTTTCCCCCGTTTTGACAGATTCGTCAGCAACCTCCCGTACAGCGTCTCCACACCCATCATATTCAAACTTCTGGAACATCCGTTCAAGAAGGCCGTCGTGATGGTCCAGAAGGAGTTCGCCGAGCGCATGGTGGCTGATGTGGGAAGCCCCGACTACTCCCGTCTGACCGTGAACCTGTTCTTCAGGGCCGAATGCAAGATCGTCGAGAACGTTCCCCGCTCCAGATTCAAACCCCAACCCAAGGTGGACTCCTGCCTGGTGTCCATCACCCCCCGTCCGGCACCGTTCACTGTCAAGGACGAGAAGATGTTTTTCAAGGTGACCCAGGTCTGCTTCGACCATCGTCGCAAGAAGATCAGCACCGCACTCAAGGCCGCCAGGCTCATCCAGTCGTCCGATCAGATCCCCTATGGAGATGCACGCATCGAGTCCCTCAGACCCGTGGAGATCGCTGAAATCGCGGACGCCATCACCGACCTCGGGGCCAACCTATAATTCGATGTAATCCTATGTCCCAGGGATTACATGCAAATTGGTATCGTCGGAAAACCTAACGTAGGAAAATCTACGATGTTCGGTGCAGCCACTCTGGCCCCCGTCGAAATCGCAAACTACCCATTCACGACCATCGAGCCCAACAAGGGTGTCGGATATGTTCGCTACGAATGTCCCTGCAAGCAGCTCGGTGTCACCTGCAACCCCCACAACTCCCTCTGCATCAACGGAACCAGGATGATTCCCGTCGAACTTTTGGATGTCGCCGGACTGGTCCCCGACGCATGGCAGGGTAAGGGACTCGGAAACAAGTTCCTGGACGACCTCAGACAGGCGGATGCGTTCGTCAACGTCGTCGATGCGAGCGGAACCACCAACATCGAGGGAGTCCCTGGAAAACTCGGAGAATTCGATCCCACCGAGGATGTCACCTTTCTCAGGAACGAGATCGACTGCTGGATGAGGGAGATCATAAAGGACGGACTCGGAAAGATCGCCAGGGCCGCCAAGATGAACGGAAGCAAGCCCGAGACCATCCTCGCGGAGAGGCTCGCGGGACTCAAGGTCACCGAGAGCCAGATCAAGGCCGCACTGATGAAGGTGCCTCTGCCCGCGGACCCCACGCAGTGGGATGATGAGTCCCTCCTCAGACTGACCACCGAGATCAGGAGACTGTCCAAGCCCATGATTGTCGCAATGAACAAGGCGGACATCGCCCCTGCGGAGAACTTCGACAAGCTTCGTGCACTCGGAGATGAGGCGGTCCCCACCATGGCTGAGACCGAGCTCGCCCTCAGGAAGGCGGAGAAGGCAGGACTCATCGAGTACGTTCCTGGTGACATATCGTTCAAGGTGAAGGACGGCATCAAGCTCAACGAGGGTCAGAAGAAGGCCCTTGACTACATGAACGAGAACATGCAGAAGTTCGGAGGAACCGGAATCCAGAAATGTCTGGAGGATGCGGTCTACAAGACCCTGTCATACATCCCCGTGTTCCCCGTGGAGGATGAGAGCAAGCTCTGCGACCACTTCGGACGCGTCCTTCCCGACTGCCACCTCGTGCCCCAGGGCTCCACCGCGAGGGACCTCGCATACAGGATCCACACCGACCTCGGCGACAAATTCATCAGGGCAGTCAACTGCAGGAACCACCGCACCGTCGGTGCCGACTACGTCCTCGAACCCGGGGACATAATAAGAATCGTGGCCAACAAGTGAGACCGATGACCGGCACGTGGGATGTCAGACTGTTGAGCGCATCGTATTCCAGCGACAGCGAGGGGAACCCCTACATCGAGCTGTTCGGAAAGACACGTGACAGACAGTCCATCCTCATAGCCGTCTACGACTTCAAGCCATATTTCTTCGTGGTCGATCCGACCCCCTCCACGGAGGAAGGTCTGAAAACCGACGACCAGATCGTCTCCTTGGAACACAAGCCCCTGGAATACAGGGGCACCGTGCATGACACCCTCAAGGTCACACTGAAGTCACCCTGGATCATGTCCTCGTACAAGAACAGGCTGTCCTCTCGGTTCAAGATTCTCGCAGGGGACATCCAGTACCAGGACCGTTACATCTACGACATGGACATAGGGTCCTGCATAAGGGTCACCGGGGAGGAGATCGACCTCGACTACTCCACAGACCTCATCATAAGACTGACCAGCTTCGAGAACATCGAGTCGTTCGACCCTGGACTGAGATTCCTCTCATTCGACATAGAGAACAGCATCGAGACCCAGACCATATACTGCATCTGCACCCGTGTCGAGGAGAACGGGGAATTCACCACTCCCGAGCCCATCCACGGGACCGAGAAGGAGATCATCGCGGGATTCTCCAGACTCATCGAGGAGGTGGACCCCGACGTCATCACCGGATACAACATCGACAACTATGACATCCGCAAGATCGTCGAGAGGGCCGAGCACAACAGGATGAAGGATGCCCTGCCCTGGGGAAGGGACAAGGGCCAGCCGAAGATATTCTCTGAACGTTTCTGGAGGGTCAAGGGAAGACTCATCGTCGATGCCTGGTGGGCTGCCAAGAGGGAGCTCAGACCCAAGCAGGAGACCCTCAACGCGGTGTCGATGCTTGTGCTCGGCGAGCAGAAGCTCGATGTGGACCCCAAACAGATGGACAAGGAATGGGAGACCAACCGTGAGAAGGTCATCGAATACTGCATACAGGATGCCAACCTGGCACTGAAGATCCTCCTCAAGGTCGGAACCGTCAGGAAAGGCATGGATCTGGCGGCGGTGTCCAAGCTTCCGGTCGAGGACGTGCTGGTGTCGGGAACATCCACTCTGGCCGATTCCCTCCTGATAAGACAGGCCGACCGCAGCGGGGTCGGTGTCCCCATGAACGGAAGGAGACAGTCCAGAGGTGACGAGCAGATCGAGGGAGGATATGTCCACACGATGAAACCGGGACTCTACCACTGGGTGTGCGTCCTCGACTTCAAATCCATGTACCCCTCGCTCATCATCGCCAACAACATATGTTTCACCACCCTGAGCGAGGACGGGGAGATCATCTCACCCTCTGGTGCGAAATACCTGTCTCCCGACAAGAAGAAGGGACTCCTGCCGACGATCCTCTCGGATCTGATGGATCAGAGAGACTCCATCAAGAAACGCATGAAGAACGCACGTGATGAACAGGAGCATGCGTACCTTGACGGTCTCCAGGCCGCGGTGAAGGTCATAATGAACACATTCTACGGCGTCTTCGCATCCTCGTTCTACAGGTTCACCGACAAGAGCATCGGTGCATCGATCACGGCCTTCGCCAGGTCCAACATCACAGGTATCATCAAGCAGCTGGAGAACGACGGAATCCCTGTTATCTACGGGGACACCGACTCGGTTTTCGTGCTCTCACCGTTCCACAACGTCGAGGATGCGGCCCGTTTCGGAAACGAGCAGGCGGAGAGGTTTTCAGGAGGTGCCAAGGTCCTCGAGTTCGAGAAGCTGCTGGAGCCGCTGTTCTCCCACGGAAGGAAGAAGAGGTACGTCGGAAGGATCGTGTGGCCCGAGAGGCAGGAGGAACTCCTCGTGAGAGGATATGAGATCCGTCGTTCGGACTCGTTCGACCTGCAGAGCAGGATGCTCACGGAACTGTTCGAGAAGATCCTAGACGAGAAGAAGGAGGAGGCCCTGGCACTCGTCCGCAACAGCGTGCGCAGCACACTCTCCGGAAACGTGAAACCCGAGGACCTCGTCATCTCGAGGACCTGCAAGGGACTTGAATCATACGAGAATCCCGAGAGGATGGCCAACGTGCAGGCAGCGAAGAAGCTCATCGCCATGGGCTACAACTTCATCCCCGGTATGAAGATCTCGTGGATCGTGACCGATGCGAAGGCAGTCCCACAGCAAGTGGAACCCTACGTCAGCGGAACCCCGTTCAGATCCACGCCCGACTACAAGTACTACGCGGAGAGACTGGCACAGATGGCGGGCAGGATCACGGAGGTCTACGGATGGTCCGAGGATGACCTCATCAGAGGATCGCAGCAGACCACCCTGTTCAGCGATGCGTTCTTCTCGTCCAGACCTGCACCCAAACCTGTGGCGGAACAGAAGCCTACACAGGAGAGGATTCCGGAACCAGCGGCAGAGCCTGAAAAACCCAAAAAGAAGAAAGTTTCACTCGATGACTTCTTCTGACTACCACCCTTTATATAGCTCCTGCACTTGCTTTAACATTACAGGGCACATTGTGTCCTGTCGGAAATGTACCCATGTGGGCGAATCCGGTATAGGTGATTAAAATGGCAGACGAAAACACTGCAGCACACCCCCAGGGAAAAAGCATGTACAAGTACATCGCTGAGGCCTGGAACACTCCTGGCAACACTTATGTCAAGGAGCTGAACATTGAGAGAAGGATCCAGTGGAGGAGGGAAGAGAACTTCCTCCGCATCGAGAAACCCACCAGGCTCGACAGGGCAAGGGCTCTCGGTTACAAAGCCAAACAGGGATACGTCCTTGTCAGGGCAAAAGTAAGGAAAGGAGCATTCCAGAAGAGGCACATCAACCACGGAAGGCGTGCAAAGAGGAAGGCAGAGGAGCAGCTCATCGTCGGTAAATCCCTCCAGAGGATGGCCGAGGAGAGGACTCAGAAGAGGTACCAGAACCTTGAGGTTCTCAACTCCTACTGGGTTGGAGCTGACGGACAGAGCGAGTGGTATGAGGTCATCCTCGTAGATCCCGCACACCCCGTCATCATGCACGACCCCAAGATCTCCTGGATCTGCAACAACAAACACAAGGCTCGTGTATACCGCGGTCTCACCTCTGCTGGTAAGGCAGGACGTGGACTCAGGAACAAGGGTCACGGTGCTGAGAAGGCAAGGCCTTCAGGCGCTGCTAACGGAAACAGGAACAAGTGAGCCTTTTCCGCCTGCCCCCTTCTGGGGGCAGGTCAAATCACTATGTTTTATAGTGGCTATGTTCGACCATCCTGTTGATGGCCGGACACGATTGTGCAGAGTAACGGTTCTCGCTGTTCATGCCTCATGGACAAGGCTGCGCAGCCCGTAGCCATCGGTTCCCGGACATGCACTTCTGGATGTTCCGGGAATCCGTTGTTTCCCGGAACACTCTGCTTCTGCAGATCCCTGTCCGTTCCTCGCGGGATTGTTGTCGCTTTCAGAGTATATGAATCACTTACGCTGCGGTTAGTGTGGTTATACAGGTTGGTTGAACAGAGCGTTTATACTTAACAATCCGATGTCCCGGCATGGGAAAAATCGCTGACATTCTCGCTCTGGACTTCATTCCTGTGGCGATATACCGCACGGACAGGATTCCTGAAGACGCATCCGTACCGACCGACCATTGCAGCATACCTCCCCTTCTTGTGAACTGTGCCAGAAGCGGAAAGAAATGGTCCGCGGACAAGGAACACGTGTACTGTCACGGAGCGATAAGCGGATTCGGATTCGGAGGCATGGGCAGCCGTCAGCGCTCCGCCTGGAAGATATCCTGCATACCTCCGGAACATCAGCACGAGATGAGTCACGGCGGAAAGGGAGAGTTCAAGAACCCCGAGATCGCGATGATCCATCTGGATGCCATAAAGGATTACGGCGACGGAAAGGATGCCATAGTGTTCCAGGCACTGGATGAGGCCATCGCGGAGAACAGGCCCATAGAAGTCGTTGTGTTCCTCGCTGACCCCACAAGGATATCAGCTCTGTCTCTCCTGGCAGGATACAGCAAGAGTACGCCCGGACCGTCCACCGTGATGCCCTACGGCCATGCCTGCCAGCAGGTGTATGCCCTACCGCGTGCGGAGGGAGAGACCGATGACCCCCATGCCGTTCTGGGAATGACGGACCTTTATGCTCGCAGATTCGTGCCTCCGGAGATAATGTCGTTCTCGGTCCCCTACAAACTGTACCAGAGGATGGACTCCGACGTGGAAGAATCATTCCTCGGCAGAGAAAAATGGGCGGAAACCCTGAAAAAATGTATTTGAGAGGAAATTCCGTGCCATGGCACGGAACACCTCTTCCAATTCACTGCTTCCTGCGAGGAGAGGCTTCGGCGAATTCCCTGAACAGTGCCATCTTCTCCCTCACCTCGTCATCCGTCATGCCGATGGTGGGAAAGAACACGGGCAGATCGTAATCCGCCTGGTTGAACTCCTCAATCTGACCGAGGTCCGAACCTTTCACGATTCCAAGGTACTTCGAGGAGAACAGTCCCTCGTCGACGACCTTGAGGTTGGGATCATACTCCCTGAGAACATCCAGCCCATACTCGCCCTGGACGTAGACCTTGCAACCCCTCTTCATCATCAACAGTGCCGACAGGAGTCCACGTTCATCATTCACCTCGGCCAGGACATGACCCTGGGTTCCGATGGGCAATCCGGCGTGGCCATAGATGTAGTCCTGGAATATGTAGGTCTGACGGGGCCTTGCCTCGACCCAGAAGAGGATGTCTGGCTCATGCAGGTTCACCTTGGGATCCTTGTCGAGGTTGGCGTTCCAGATCGCATCTCCGCAGGCTCTAGCCAGCTCCATGCTGTTGAACTTCTGACCCCCCTCGCGTCTGGCCCTGACCGCGAAGGTCTTCCCCTTCACCATCCTGCTCTTCGAGTACTCCGCCACCTTCTCGCAGATGTCCTCCATCTCGGTCCCTGCGGTCTCGCAGACGGAGATGGACCCCACCCCGAAGACCTTGCGGATGGAGTTGATGGCTGCCTGCAGATCGGATGCTTCCACATAGAACCTGGCCTGACCACGGGTGACGAGTGCCTCCACTCCGTCAGCGGCCAGCATCTGGAGGATGTTGTCCTTCAGACGGTTCTCCCATCTGTTTCTGACTGTGATGCCTTTCAGGCCGATCTCGGAATATCTCAAGAGCAGGATTGCCATTGTATACAAGGTTACATCCGAGGATAGTTAATATAAGTTGATGCCTAATCCGACGTTATGGATCCAATGCTGCTGATCGTGCTGCTGTTCATCGCAATAGGTGCAGGAGTGATCGGGGCATTATTCGGACTCGGAGGGGGCATTGTTTTCGTCCCCGTGCTGACCATCCTGTTCGGGCTCGATGCCACGACAGCGGCTGCCGCGAGTCTCGTGGGAATCGTAGCCACATCCACTGGTTCCGCCACAGGCTATGTGAAGAAAGGACTCACCAACATCCGTCTGGGGATGCTAATGGAGATCACGACCACCATCGGAGCCATTGCCGGTGCGATGATAGCGGTCTACCTTGCCAACTGGGTGCTTCTCGTGATATTCTCCATCGTGATGCTGTACAGCGGATTCAAGATGGCGATGTCTCCCGAGAGAACGGTCACCCCCACATCGGAGGAGATGGACAGTCCGATGACGTTCAGCTACCCCGCGGATGACGGCACAACAGGCAGATACACCGTCCAGAACAACAGGAGGGGAATGGTCCTCTGCACCGTGGCAGGAGCAGTCTCCTCGATGACCGGTGTCGGAGGAGGTTCCATCAAAGTTCCCCTGATGAACATCTACATGCACATCCCCATCAAGGTTGCAAGTGCCACCAGCAGTTACATGATCGGCATAACCGCATTCTCCGGGGCGTTCATCTACTTCATAGAGGGAGCCATCGCACTGGATGTCGCGGCGGCAGTCGCGGTAGGAGCATATGTCGGTGCGATGATCGGCACCAGGATCTCGGAGAAGGTCAATGCGAAGGCGCTCAAGAGATACATGTCCGTCGTGTTCTTCGCCATCGCGGTCATTATGATCCTCAAGGCGGGGGGATACATGTGAGTCTGAACGCAGAGACCGCCAGGATACTGAAGGGCACGACCACTCTGGGACTTGTCATCATGGCCATAGGTCTGCTGACCAGGTCCTTCGACTTCTCCGACACCATCCTCGCCGTGGGCACGGTCATCCTGATCTTCGCCCCTGTTCTGGGAATAGCGGTGTCCACCAAATGCCTTATCCAGGAAGGAGACAGGTACTGGACCAGGATAGCATTCATCCTGGTCGCCATCATAATAATCGGTGCGCTGCTGTCCTATTTCGCCTGATCATCTCGGAGGTTCATCCCTCTTGCCGGCGCGCCATTCACGGATTGCATCCAGGCGCTTGCGATAGAACACCTCATTACCCTTGTCTCCGGGCTGGTAGTAGATCACGTCCCGCATCGAATCGGGAAGACATTGCATCTTGGTGATCTTCTCGTCCGTTCCCTCGGCATACTGGTAGTTCTTTCCATAGCCGAGATCCTTCATCAGTTTCGTGGGGGCGTTGCGGATGTGCATAGGGACGGGTTCCGCAGGACGGTTGCGCACATCGGACAGCGCACGATCAATCGCCATCGCGATGGAGTTTGAACGCGGAGCAAGTGCCAGATAGGCCACGGTCTCGGCTAGGGCATACCTGCAGTCGGGCATGCCCATGTTCTTGCAAGCATAGAAGCACGAGGTCGCCATGACCTGTGCGTTGGGGTCCGCGAGACCCACGTCATCTCCGGCGAACTCGATCAGCCTGCGTGCTATGTAGGTGGGATCCTCACCGCCGTCCAGCATGCGTGCCAACCAGTATATCGCGGCGTCTGGGTCACTGTTGCGCATCGACTTATGGAGAGCCGAGATTATGTTGTAGTGCTCCTCCCCGTCACGGCCATAAAGCAATGACCTGTGGCTTATGCACTCTGAGAGCTCCTTCTCGGTGATGACCACCCTGCCCTCACGAGGAGTACAGTTGGCGACGGCGGCCTCGAGAGTGTTCAATGCCGTGCGGGCATCACCATTGGAATACTGTGCGATGGCGGAGATGATGTCATCGCCCGCCTCAACCGTGAGTCCGGGAAATCCACGGGGATCGGTGAGGGCACGTCTGACGAGCCTCTCCATGTCGGAGGCGGTTATCCCCTGCAGAACGAAGACCTTGCAACGGGAGAGTAGTGCGGAATTGACCTCGAAGGATGGATTCTCGGTGGTGGCTCCGATCAGGATGATGCTTCCCTTCTCCACGAACGGAAGGAAGGCGTCCTGCTGCGCCTTGTTGAATCTGTGGATCTCGTCAACAAAAAGGATTGTGCGTTTGCCCATTGCACGCCTCCTCTCTGCGGCGGCCATGATGTCCTTGACCTCCTTGCTGCCGCCGGTGACAGCGCTGTATGGAACGAACTCCGCCTTGGTGTAGTTGGCGACGATCGTGGCCAGAGTGGTCTTCCCCACGCCAGGAGGTCCCCAGAAGATCATGGAAGAGATCTTGTCCTGCTCAATCATCTTGCGCAGGATGCGACCCTCTCCAATCAAATGCTCCTGACCGCAGAACTCCTCGAACCTCGTGGGACGCATCCTGCCTGCCAGAGGCATGTTCTCATTGGAGGGAACTGGCTTCTCCTCTTCGAAAAGGGACATCTGAACCATGATGAATCACCATAAGGTGACTTCCAAGTTAAAAGTATGCAGAAAGTGGTGCAGGGGACGAGATTTGGACTCGCGGACCGCTATGGATTAGACCCTGAATCTAACGTCGTTGGCCAGGCTTGA
>JAKSHU010000041.1 GCA_024399175.1 archaeon | reverse complement strand
AACCTTTCGGACAGGGTCAGGGAGTTCATCGAGAAAAAACTCCCGCAGTCCGAGGAGGACGATGAGGAGGATTTCGAATGAGTGGACACACAGACATGGTATTGGTAAACGAAGAGGGCATCAGGATCGACGGTCGCAGGATCGACGAGAAGAGGCCCATCAAGATCGAGGCAGGAGTCCTTGACAACGCGGACGGATCCTGCTACCTCGAGATCGGAAAGAACAAGGTCCTGTGCGCGGTCTACGGACCCAGGGAGTGCAGACCCAGGCACCTCCAGAACCCCACCAAGGCCATCATCCAGTGCAAGTACAACATGGAGGCCTACTCCGTCACCGACAGGAAGAGGCCCGGAACCGACAGGAGGTCCGTCGAGATCCCCAAGCCCATCGCCGAGGCACTCGAGAACGTCGTCCAGACCGAGCTCTACCCCCGCGCTTCCATCGACGTGTACATCGAGATCCTCCAGGCCAACGCCGGAACCAGGTGTGCCGGTCTCACCGCCGCCGCGGTCGCCATCGCCGACGCAGGAATCCCCATGAGGGACCTCGTCCCCGCCATCGCATGCGGAAAGGCCGACGGAAACGTCCTCCTCGACCTCAACAAGGAAGAGGACAACTACGGACAGGCGGACGTGCCCCTCGCGATCGTCCCCTCCACCGACGAGATCGTCCTCCTCCAGATGGACGGAAACATGACCAGAGAGGAGCTCGACCACGGACTCGACATGGCATTCCAGGCCGCGCACGAGGTCTACGAGGTCCAGAGAGACGCACTGAAGAGGCGCTACTCCGACATCTCCAAGAAGGAAGGTGAGTCCGATGAGTAACTACGTAGTATCCCAGATCAAGAGAGACCACCTCATGAACCTCCTCGCGGAGGGAAGGAGGGCGGATGGAAGACAGCTCGACGAGGTCAGAAAGATCCAGGTCGAGACCGGAATCATCGAGTCCGCCGAGGGATCCGCAAGGGTCAAGCTCGGAAAGACCACCGTCATGGCCGGCGTCAAGATCATTCCCGGAACCCCCTACGGTGACGCCCCTGGAGACGGAGTCATCACCACCGGTGCGGAACTCATCCCTCTGGCACACGCATCCTTCGAGCCCGGACCTCCCAGCGAGGACGCCATCGAGCTCGCACGCGTCGTCGACCGTGGAATCCGTGAGTCCGGAATGATCGACGTCAAGAAACTGTGCATCAAGGAAGGAGAGGAGATCTGGATGGTCTTCATCGACATCTATGCTCTCGATTACGACGGCAACCTCTTCGACGCATGCAACCTCGCGGCCGTGTGCGCGCTCAGGTCCGCCATCGTCCCCTGGAAGCAGTACGGCAAAGGCGAGGAGGACCTCCCCATGCCCGTGACCTGCCTTCCCATCTCCGTTACCGAATGCAAAATAGGTAATGATTTAATAGTAGACCCTAATTTCGACGAGGAAGCAATATCCACGGCTCGCCTCACGGTTACAACCGACGATGTGGGCAACTTCAGAGCCATGCAGAAGGGCGGAAAGGGTTCCATAACCCGCAGTGACCTGTCCCTCTGCCTGGACAGGGCCGTCGAGATAGGCAAACAGATCAGAAAAATCATTGGGTGATTCAAAATGTCCAAGAGAACTAACAACGCAGGAACCGCAGGAAGATTCGGAGCAAGGTACGGAGTCGTCGTCCGCAACAGAGTCAAGGCAATCGAGGCCCACCAGAAAGCAAGGCACGAGTGCCCCGTCTGCCACCACGTCAGCGTCAAGAGGGTCTCTGCCGGTATCTGGCAGTGCAGCCGCTGCGACAACAAATTCGCAGCTGCAGCATACAGCCCCAAGATCAAGAGGGCAGAGGACATGTCCACTGTCTCTGTTAAGCAGTAAGCTAACAGGTGATCCCGATGTACAGATGCGCCAACTGCGGCGAACCTGACAAAAACGAATACGGCGACAGGGCACACCAGTGTGACAAGTGCGGATCCTGGATTTTCGTCAAGGAAAGACCTAGCGAAAAGAAGGTCCTCAAGTCGGACTGAGATGCCTTCCGCAGTAATCATCATATCAAATCCCGGCGCGGCCAACACGGTCTCCTCTGTGAGTCCTGAGGCCCGCCGGGATTTACTCAGGACCCATACGGAAATCCGTATGGAAGAGGATAAAGCAGTGCTTTCTATAGAGGCCGCGGACACTTCAGCCATGAGGGCCGCCCTCAATTCATTTCTCGAGTGTGTGATGATCACCGAGAACATCGAAAAGATTACGAAGGGAACAATATGAACGGAATGAGCCCCCAGCTTCAGAACCAGATCTCTCAATTCCAGCAGGTCCAGCAGCAGCTTCAGACCACCACCTCCCAGAAGGTCCAGATGCAGGCCCAGCAGAAGGAGATGCAGAGGACCGTAGAAGAGCTCTCCAAGGCAACCGGAGACGTCTACAAGACCGCAGGAGCCCTCCTCATCAAGGTCAACGACAAGGAGGAGGTCAAGGCGGACCTCGAGGAGAGCCTCGAGACCCTGGAGATCAGGATCAAAGGTCTTGAGAGACAGGAACAGAGCCTTCGTGAGAGGTTCGAGGTCCTTCAGGATGCCATCAACAGGGCGATGGGCAATGCTCCCGCCAAGGCACCCGTCAGGGACTCCGACGACGAAGACGACGAGTGAAACTTTCACAGGGTTGCCCTCGGGCGACCCAATTATTTTATTCACTGTTGGGAATACCATCAGACATTATGACAGATGCCCTTGTTCTGGACAACGTCCGTAAATGTTACGGGGACCACGAGGCCGTCAAAGGGATCAGCTTCTCCGTGAAGGAGGGGGAGATTTTTGGACTCATCGGACCCAATGGGGCAGGAAAGACCTCCACCCTGAGGATGATATGCACGCTTCTGGAACCCACATCGGGAAACATCCAGGTCTGCGGTCACGACAACAAAAAGGAATCCGCGGAGGTGAGGAAGATTATCAGCTACCTGCCGGAGGATGCAGGAGCATACAAGGAGCTCACAGGAAGAGCCTACCTGAAGTTCATGGCGGGATTCTTCGCGAGCGGACAGGAATGCGAGGACATGGTCGCGAGGGCCATCGAGATGTCCAACCTCAAGGAACGCATCGATTCCAAGGTCAGCACATACAGCAAGGGAATGTCCAGGAGACTCCTGATCGCAAGGGCCATCATGGCCTCTCCGAAACTGGCGGTCATGGACGAGATCACCTCGGGACTGGATGTGATGAGTGCATTCGAGATCAGGGAGCTCGTCAAGGACCTCGCCTCCAGAGGGGTCACCGTCCTGATATCCTCCCACAACATGTTCGAGGTCGAGAGCCTCTGTGACAGGGTCGGCATGATCAACCACGGAGAGCTCATACTCTGCGGAACCCCCGAGGAGCTCAAGACAAGATTCGATGCACAGAATCTGGAAGAGGTCTTCGTCAAGGCGGTGAAGGAATGAACCACCTCGCGAACATAACCAGAAAGGAGCTCAAGGAGCTTCTGACCCCCGGAACAATCGTGTCAATCCTCCTGGTCGTCATCCTGTTCTCCGCACTGGGAACAGCCATGAGCGGAGAGAGCGAGAGCTCGGCCGCACCCAAGCATATGGGAGTCATCTACGGAGGAGACTGGAACGAGACCATAGTCAGCTACGAGCACATCGATCCCGTGACACATGTTCCTGTGACCGTGGACCTTTCCATGGACAAACTGCTGAAGAGCGCGTATCTGTCGACATACAAGGTCTCTAACCCGTCCGATTACATAGTGACCCTCACGGACGACGATGAGAAGGCCATCTCCGAAGCCATACACGAGAAGGACCTGGCGGCGGTCATAAAGATCCCTGCGGACTTCAAAACGAGATTCGACAGCCATCAGACGACCAACGTCGAGTCATACTATGGTTACAGCCAGGGCGGCATATTCAGCACGGTGACGAGCGCGATGGGCAAGGACATAAAAAACAACATAAACAGCATCCTGTCGTTCGCACTGATGACCCACGAGAACACGAAGACGTTCGCCGCCTTCGCGAACTCTCCCATCACGACCACGTCCCACACGGACATCAACGGGAAGATGCACGATGACGTGACCCCCTATGCGATATACAGCGCACTCATGGGACAGAACATGATCATCCCCATAATCGTGATGATCGTCATAGTGATGGTCGGCAGCGTCGTGATCTCCTCCATGGGAAGCGAGAAGGAGAACAAGACCCTCGAGACACTCCTCACGATGCCCATCAAGAGGACCACCATCGTCAGCGGAAAACTCCTCGCGGCGGCGATCATGGGTCTCGTGTACGGAGTATGTTACCTGGCAGGAATGATGGTGTACTCCAACGGCATCACGAGCGGCATCTCCGGCGGATCCGTCAACCTGACATCCCTCGGACTGGCGATGTCCACCTTGGACTGGATCATCCTGATGATCGTGCTATTCCTCGCCATATTCAGCGCCCTGGGCATCTGCATGATCCTCGGAGCGTTCACCAAGAACTACAAGATGGCACAGACGATGACACTGCCCATAAGCGGACTGGCCATCATACCCATGTTCATATTCATGTTCACCAGCTGGGAGAGTCTGCCCGGGATCGGACAGGTGCTGGTCTTCCTGATTCCGTTCTCCCACCCGATGATGGCCATGAACAACCTGATGTTCGACAACTTCCTGCTGGTGATTGGAGGAGTCATCTATCTTCTGGTGTTCGACATAATCACAATCCTCATAACTGTGAAGATATACAACTCGGACATTCTGATAACTGGTATCGAACAGACCAGACCGATAAGGGCCTTGAAGAAGGTCTTCAAGATCAAGGAGAGAGAACATGAAGAACGCGGAGATAATTGAAAGACTCAAAGATAAGAAGAAAGTCATCCTCACCCACGGCAACTCCGACATGGATGCCATCGGTTCCGCATACGGTCTGAAGTCCGCGTTCGGACCCGCGGACATATACGCGCCCTCCGGAGTGGACCGCGTCGCGAGGATGGTCGCCGACAAGCTTGACATCGAGATCCTGGAGACCGCGAATCTCGCGGACTATGACCTGGTCGTTGTGGTGGACACCTCCTCCCCCGACCTTCTCCAGTGCCCCGAGCTCGTCATACCTCCCAACAGTCTGATCATCGACCACCACGCCCCCACCGGCAAATGGGAGGGAATGGACTTCCACTGTGACGAGACCCGTACATCCTGTTGCGAGATCGTCAAGGAGCTCATCAAGGAGGCAGGTCTGCAGATCGACAGGAAGGCAGGTCTGGCACTCATCGGGGGAATGCTCACCGACAGCGGACACTTCCAGTTCGCGGACACCAGGATGATGCGTGCCTTCGCGGATGTCATGGAGGAATGCGGAATCCCGATGGACGAGGCCATGCAGCTCACCCGCGCACCTGTCAACATGTCCGAACGCACCGCGGCGATGAAGGCCGTCGGAAGATCCAAGTTCGAGAAGGTCGCGGACATGATCGTCGCCGTCTCCTACGGAAGCAGCTTCGAGGCCGCATCCTGCAGGGCACTGATGGCATCCGGTGCCGATGTCGTGTTCGTGGGTTCACAGAGGGAGGACGAGTTCCGTGTCAGTGCCAGGGCGACCCAGGAGATGGTCAGAAGGGGCATCAAGCTCGATGCGATTATGGGTCAGCTGAGCAAGGAGACCACCACCGACGGTGGAGGACACGGCGGAGCCGCGGGAATGACCGGAATCGGCGATGCAGAGGCCATGGTGCACATGTGCATGATGAAGACCATGGACGAGTTCAGAAGGATAAAAGCCACCATGGAAGCCCAAAGGGCCGCCTCGTCGGAAGGTTCCGACGAGTAAACAGTTTGATTTTCCAGGATTCGGAAGGCTCAACGGAGCTTTCCGAGTCCCTTCAGGATCTCCTGCACCTTCTCGTAGTTCTCGGGGTGTGCCGAGAAGAATTCGGCGACAGGTGCGAGGGTCTTAATGATTCCGTCCGCGATTCCGGTCTTAAGATCGAAGGGGCTGAGCTCTCCAGCGAAGTATGCCGCGGTAAGTGCCTCGTAGGAATCATAGGACACGTTTCCTCCGTACTGCTCGGGACGCTCGACGTTCAGGACGTTGAAGCGAGGGAAGATGACGTACTTGGCCATCATGAGCATGGGGTTGATTCCCTCGTTCTCCTTCTCGGGAGGACAGAAGGCCTTCTTGAGCTTCTTCTTGACATCCTCGGGAGTGTCGTGGATGTTGATGCTGCTGGTAGGGTCACTCTTGGACATCTTCATGTCGATCATGGCCGCGGACTGGGCATCCATGCTCTGGGCCTCCTCCTTGACGGTCTTGTCCTTGGCACCGTCACCGTTCATCCTCGCACCGCCCTTGAGTCCGGGCAGGAGGGGAGTGTGGATGGCGATGGGCTTCTGCCATCCGAACTTCTCGGCGACCTCTCTTGCGAGCATGTGAATCCTCCTCTGGTCGATTCCGGCATATGCCAGGTCGACTCCGAGGTGGAAGATGTCGGTGGCCTGCATCAGGGGGTAGACGACCTTGGAGGAGTCGAGGTCCGCCTCGTCCTCCTTCCTTCCCATAATGGTCATTGTCCTCTTGATCCTGTTCATGGAGGTGACCTTTCCGATCTTGAGCAGCCTTCCCCAGTAGTCGAGATCGTTGACGACATCCTGCGCGTACCTGAACTCGACCTTGTCGCGGGGGACGCCCAGTGCGACGAAGCAGTCCTCCATGTACCTGGCCACGGCACGGATGTTCTCGAGGTCTCCGCCGACCTTGTCATTGATCATTGCGTGCCAGTCGGCCCAGAGAATGATGACTTTGAAGCCTGCGTCGCAGAGGTCTTTGATCTTCGCGGTAACCAGGGCCCATCCCATGTGGACGAGTCCGGAGGGCTCGAATCCAATGTATGCGGTGGGCTGTTCCTTGGTCTCGATCACGACCCTGAGGTCATCCTCTCCGACGACCTCCATCGTGTTCCTGGTTACAAGGGCCATCCTTTGTTCTATGTCCATGTTATCGGGTCGTCAATGTGTTCCTCCGATATAAGAACGCGCGTGCACACGTAATATAACGGAAAACGTGCTATCCCCGCTGATGAACAGCAGATTCAGGGATTGTCTGGAATCGAGCCCGGTGGTGGACCGTGGAGGATACCAGTACTTCATCAATCCGCTCACTGATGGCGTGCCATCCATGTCTCCCGAGATCCTGGAGGAGGTGGTCGAGTGGATGCTGTCCGCAGGGGACTTCGACTGCGACATCCTCGTGACGCCCGAGAGCATGGGAATCCCGCTCGCGGTTCCGCTGGCACTTCGGCTCGGCATCCCCTACACCGTGGTCAGGAAACGCTCCTACGGCCTGCCGGGCGAGGTCGTGTTCGAGCAGAGGACAGGATATTCCCGCAACACGATGAGCATCAACGGCGTGAAGAAGGGAGACAGGGTCGTCATCGTGGATGACGTCATCAGCACTGGAGGAACCCTCGACGCCCTCGTGTCCGCACTCACGGACAACATCGGTGCCAGGGTGGTCGACGTCCTGGTTCCCGTCAGCAAGGGCCCCGGGACGGAGAACGTGCTCGAGAGAAGGGGAATCCCCGTGAAGACCATGGTGGACATAGACATCGTCGACGGAAAGGTCGTCTGCCACACTGACTAACTGCAGTGCCAGCGTTCATAAGCACACCACGGGTGGATCCCCCACGTGGGTCCGGAACTGATTTTTGCTGTGGTGGTCGCAGGCATCATCGGTGCGATGATCGGCACGTTCACGGGACTTGTTCCCGGGATACATGTCAACACCGCCGCCACCCTCCTGCTGGGCGCGTACCCTGCATTCGAACAACTGGCCGAATCCCTTTCCGGACCGGGATCGGCACCCATCATAGTCGCCTGCTGCATAACCTCCGCATCGGTGGTCCATTCCTTCGTGGATTTCGTGCCCTCCGTCTTCATCGGGGTGCCGGACGCGGACGAGACACTGTCGGTGCTTCCGGGACACAGACTGTTCCAGGAGGGACGGGGGATGGTCGCGGTGCGTTCGGCGGCCATAGGGAGCGTGGTCGGTTCCATCTCGGCGATCGCCCTCGCGATCCCCCTCCAGTGGGCCCTCATGTGCGGAGGGACAGGGATCGTGGACGACCTCACCCTGTGCGTCCTGCTAGTGGTCATCGGGACCATCATCCTCACCTCGGAGGACCCTCTGATCTCGGGAATGCTCCTGGCACTGTCCGGCGTTCTCGGGATCGTGGTCCAGACGGGGATCGTGCCCGTGTTCTCATTTCTCGGCGACGGCACCATGCTGTTTCCTCTCCTGACGGGCCTGTTCGGTCTCCCTCCGCTTCTGGAGAGATCCTCGAGGAGAAGACCGGTGAGACAGAGGGATCCTATGAGGGACCCCGTGGGTCCGATGCCCGGACTCAAGGGAGTGGCCACAGGCATCGTGGCGGGCTGGTTCCCGGGAGTGACCTCCACGGCCGGGGCCCTGATGGCCTCCAGGATCACGCGTGAGACCGATCCCGCCAGATTCATTTCCATGACCGCCAGCATCGGGACCGTCACATCGGTGTTCTCCCTGGTGACACTGTCCGTCTCCGGCAGCGGAAGGTCTGGCACATCGATGGCCGTCAAATCCATCGTCGGAGACTCTCTGTTCGGATTCTGTTCGGATGCCTTCCTCCTGCTCCTGTTCTGCATGGCCCTAGCATCCGTGCTGGGATATGGTGCCACCATCGTCTCGGGAAGATTCATGATGGGTGTGTCGGAGAGGGTGCCCGAGAAGCTGATGAACGATTCAATACTCGTGCTCATCGTGGCACTGGTGACGCTGTTCACGGGACCCTTCGGCCTGTGCCTGCTCGTGGTCTCGGCCGCGATGGGGATGATCCCGCCCCACATGGGAGTGAGCAGGGTGTGCCTCACCGGATGTCTGACCGTGCCCGTGCTGTTCGGACTGTTCTTATAACACGGATGATGTGACGAGGGACCATGAGCGAGTTGCTGGACGGCAGACACACGACCATCATGCTCGCAGTGGTCTTCTTCGCGACATTCATGGACGGTCTTGATGGAAGCATAGTCAATGTCGCCCTCCCGGAGATAGGTAGCGGGTTCGGAGTCGACACCGCGACCGTGTCCTGGGTGGCAATCACATACATGATGGTCCTTGCTGGAACCCTCGTGGCGTTCGCCAGGATCGCGGAGGACATCGGAGTGAGACCGGTCATGGCACTGGGTCTCTCCCTGTTCACCGTTGGGTCGCTCCTGTGCGGCATCTCCCCGTCGTTCGGTGTCCTGATCGCCTCCAGGGCCGTGCAGGCGGTCGGAGCTGGAATGATGGCCGCCACTGGACCGATGTGCTGTGTCAGGCATCTTCCGGTTAGCAGACTCGCGTTCGGACTGTCGATAGTCACGATCGGTGCATCGGTGGGGTTCGCGCTCGGCCCGGCCATCGGGGGATTCATCGTGGACCTGACATCCTGGCACTGGATCTTCCTGATCAACCTGCCCATAGGTGTCATCGCCGTTCCCCTCATGCTGGTCGCGATACCCCGCACGAAAGAGCGGAGAAGACTGTCCCTGGACGTCTCCGGGACCGTCGTGCTGTTCCTCGCCATAGCCCTGGTGACGTTCGGCGTGGAGACCCTGTCCGACCCCGGTCTCCCCCCGATCTCCCTGATGTCAATCGTGGCAGGGATCGTACTTCTTGCGATGTTCACAAGGATCGAACGCTCCAAACCCAACCCCCTGCTCAAGCTGTCGATGTTCAGACGTTTCGACTTCACATCGATATTCGCGTGCCTAATGCTGATCAACATGGTGGTCATGGGCATCCTCTACCTGATCCCGTTCTATGGACAGACATGTCTCGGGAAACCGTCCTCGGAGATCGGCCTGTTCCTCCTCACCTCCGCGATGATCACGGCCATACTGGGTCTTCCGGTGGGAAGGATGTCGGACAGATACGGGCGCAGGCCATTCTGTGTCCTGTCCGGGTTGTTCAGCGCCGCGGCCTTCGCCGCATACGTCGTGTTCCCCGCGAACATGACCGACCTCATCCTCCTGGGAACCATGGGTCTCCTGGGTCTATCCTGGGCCTGTGTCGGCGGACCGATGGCGTCCCGTCTGGTGGAGCATGCGAAGGAGGATCCGTCGATGGCATCCTCCCTCACCAACGAGGCCTACTACATCGGAGGCGCCGTGGGAACGGCGGCGGTGGCGATGCTGTTCTCCACGTTCTCCGGCACGTCCGGGATCGACATCCTGGATGTCAACAGGTTCCAGTTCGTGGATGGGCTGGTTCCCACGGCCGCGGTCCTGTGCGCCCTCGCACTTGTCATAGCGGTGCTGTCCCTAGTGGTCAGGGACGAGAAATGATTCCGGGCGGGATCCATCCCGCCTGGAGCTTAGAATTCACTGGAGTTTTGTGTTGGCCTTGGCCATGAACTTGTCGGAGTGGACCACGAACCTCTCGTGCACACCGGTTCCGACATCTCCGAACCTGTCGGTTACAGACACCTGGAACCTTATCCTGGCACGATCCACCTCGATCACCTCGACCCTGCAGGTCACCTCTGTGCCGACAGGGGATGCGGAAACATGCTTGATGTCCACCAGGGTGCCGACCGTGGTGTCGCCCTCGGGCAGGTCGTCGGCCACGGCTGCGGAGGCGGTCTCTTCCACCAGGAGAATCATCTTGGGGGTTGCCAGCACGGGAAGCGTACCGCTGCCCCAGGCCTCTGCGGTGTCCTTGTCGGTGACAAGAAGCTTCTTCTCGCCAGAAATTCCAACGGAAATCATGGTTCTCTGCCATCCTTTCAATGTATATGGGCATTTGTGTGTCCAACGGCCTTCTGCAACTGGACTCTGTTTGATAATTCTCAGCCAGAGTCAAGGGACCCCCACAACCGTCTTTAAAAAAGTTCCAGTGGAAATCCTTTATAAAGAAACCACCATTTCGTGTGTA